>DASXPV010000035.1:0-21894 GCA_036493355.1 Rhabdochlamydiaceae bacterium | reverse complement strand
TACGTATGCGATTAGTTTCTGATCGTCGATCTTTTTCTTATAGTCTTTCTTTGGAGAAGGTTCTACGTTTCCGCTTTGTTTTTTGCGAGCTATCCAACGATAAATTGTGGCAATTCCCACCTTGAAAAGCTGACTCGCCTTTGTCTTGTCTGCCGTTTCATCAATGTATTCAAGCTCTCTTTTACGTAAATCTACTGAATAAGGTTTGGCCATCTGCTCTCCCCATAAAATTTTGTCGGAAGCAGCATACTGATTATCAATAAATTTTTAAATCACTATACCATACCGATGAGAGAGGAAATTAGACATCTTTTAAGGTTTGACTTTGTGGCCTGAGTAGTTACTTAAGCCGTCATAGGCGGCGTACTTGTAAAGGTCGTGTAGAGTAGGAAAGTTGAAAACCTGTCCTATGAGTTCTTGCAGATTCTTTTTTTCTTCGACGAGCATCACGCCGTAGTGCACAAGCTCGCAGGCTATGTGTCCGATGATATGCACGCCGATGATCTGCAATCCGTCGCGGATGAAAACGAGCTTGAGGAAGCCCGATTTAGCTCCGAGGATTTTGCCTCTAGCCATATCTGAATAACGCGCCTTGCCGGTACAGTAGTTGAGTTTTCTCTGGATCGCTTCTTCTTCAGTTACCCCGACCATCGATACCTCAGGGATGGTATAGATACCATAGGGAAAATGCGCGGGAAGATGCTCTAAGTCCTGAGTCTGAAAAATATGCGCGATGGCCACTCTTCCCTGATCCATGCTAGTGCTGGCAAGAGCTGGAAAACCGATGACATCGCCCACGGCGTAGATGTGGGGAATATTTGTGCAGTAGCGAGAGTCAACGATGATTTGCTCTCTGGGCCCCATATTTATGCCAATTTTCTCGCAGAGCAGGCTTTTGGTATTTCCACTGCGTCCCGCCGCAAACAAAAACATATCGGCCTTTAGGGATTGCCCTGAGTTAAGGTGTATGACGAGAGGCTCTGTTTCACTCTGGGGAACGTCGATTTTTTTTATGGATTCATTGAAGAAGATGTCGATTTCCTCTTCTTTCATTTGAGCGACGAGTTCTTTAACCACTTCCTGATCAATGTGCGCGAGGATTGCCGTCTTATCATTGATGAGGGAGACTTTGGATCCCATCGTGGAAAAAATAGTCGCGTATTCGCATCCAATGACTCCCGCGCCTACAATGCAAATCGATGTGGGAAACCGCTTAATCTGCAAAATGGAGTCTGAATCGTGCACGCGGCTATTGTCGAAGGGGAGTTGTGGAGGGTGATAAGGATAGGAACCTGTAGCGATGAGGATATAATCCCCGATAATGCGTTCTTCTTTTTTGCCTTTAATGCGGATCGTATGCGCGTTTTCAAAGGAGGCTTCTCCTTGATAGATATTGACGCCATGGCGCTGTAAGTTTTCTTGAATCTCGCGCATCGCCGATTGCGTGACGAAATCCTTGCGGTACATGAAATCTTGGATGGAGGCTTCGCGTTTGAAATCGCGATCGATGCCATAGAGTCCTTTTTCATATTTTCCGGAAAAGTACAGAGCCGTTTCCTTTAGAGTCTTAGAGGGCAGCGTGCCCGTGACTACTTCTGCCCCGCCAAAGTAATTTTCTTTTTCCACGATGGCGACCTTATGTCCGAAATAAGCGGCTTTGACTGCCGCTTTTTCCCCTGCGGGACCCGTTCCTATGACGATGAGTTCAAATTTTTCCATTAATCTTTTTTGTTGCTGCAGCGTTCTCTTAAATTCCATTTAACAAGCAATTTTTCATACGTGCCCGAAGACTTGATTTTTCCCAAGCCGTGATTAAAATGTTCCATCAGATCTTGAGCTTGATTGTGTAGCGTAATGAGCCGCAGTCCTTCGTTAGTAAGCGGTTCGGTAGCCACTTGCAACTGGCCTTGATATAAATCCTGGCAATAGGAAACCGCCGTAAGCACGTCGACGATGGCTCCATCCACCATGCCTTTGATGAGATCGTCAAAAGCTTTAGTAACCGAATCGTACGTGCGAATGATAATGCTGGGATACTTTTCGAGAAGGATCGCGCCTTTTGTGTCGGGCAGCACAGCGACCTCTTTATCTTTTAACATTTTTAGGGATTTGATTTTTGAGTCGGCAAGAACCACGAGCACAGGTCCCGTGGCGAGGTAAAGTTCTGAAAAGTCGTAAATTTTTTGATTGAATACATAGATAGGGATAGAACCCAATATGGCGTCGTATTGCCCTTTGTGCAATCCCTCGACAAGGTCATCCCAATTTACAGATATTTTCGTAAGCGAGATTTTTTCCATTTTTCCAATATCGCGCAGCAAATCGGTAGAAAATCCTGTGACATTGTTTTCCCGCCCGGACATCTGCAAGGGAAACCAGCTCTCGTCAACTCCAATCGCATTACCTTTATTAGAAGATGCTTTGCCGCAGCCTGAAAATAGCGCATATGCCACACACAAAAGGAAAGAAATGGCGCGAAAAAGTCGCATGGGGTTAGCTGTAAGCCTCTTTAAAATTCTACTTCTATCATATTTACTGTCAAAAAGTGTATACCTTTAAATAAATGCAAAGCGCTCCTGCCTATCTCATAGTAAATTTTGGCGGTCCTCGCGACTTGGGCGAGGTGGAGGAGTTTCTCGTCTGTTTATTTAGGGATCGAGAAGTGCTGCGCACCCCTTTGCCTGCATGGGTGCATAACATTCTATTTACCCATTTGGCTAAAAAACGCGCGAAAAGCGTTGTGCGCGATTATGCAAAAATTGGAGGGGGATCACCCATTTATCAGGACACGGAGGAGATCGCCCAAAAAGCATCTCGTTTGCTAGGATCTCCCGTATTGACCTTCCACCGCTATCTCCCCAAGACCCATGCCGCGTTTGCAGAAAGCATGCACAGACTCGACCCCGCCATCTGTTTGCGCGTATTTCCTCTCTTTGCGCAATTCAGCTATGCTACGACAGGAAGCATTGCTACGTGGTTTTCCCGTCATTTAAGAAAAAAGCTCACTGATAGAATGCAGTGGATTCCCTCCTATTTTTCACACCCTGCCTATATCCGAGCCTTTGAAAATAGAATCCGGGCATTTTTAGACGAGCATGGCGTGCGAGAGGAAAAAACCGTTTTGTTGTTTTCCGCGCATGGACTTCCTTTAAAATTCATTCAAACCGGGGACGTTTATGAAACGCAATGCCGGAGCAGCTTCAACTGTCTTGCCGCTCACTTTCCCTTGGCCAAATCGCTACTGTGCTACCAGTCGCAATTGGGGAAGAAGGAGTGGATACGGCCCTATACTTCAGATATGTGCGGCTCTGTGAAGGAGTGGGGCACAGGCTATGAGACGATTGTCATTGTTCCGTTGAGTTTTACCTCGGATCACATCGAAACGCTCTTTGAGGTAGAAGAGCAGTATATGCCTCCAATTGCTAAGCGTGGCTTTCACGTCTTGCGTTGCCCCGCACTTAATCAAGCCCAAGAGTGGATAGAGGCGATTGTCCAGATCATGCGCGCAGAAAAGACCGTGCCCATGCGCTCACTCATCCGAGAAAAATGGTTTTCAGCACGTAAAAGGAGATAATGCTCATTCCGGCGCTTGCGGGAATGGTGATGACCCAAGAAAGGATAATGTCGCGGATCATATTTAAGTTGATAGCGCGCATCCCACGCGCAAGCCCAACGCCGAGCACGGCGCCTACGAGACAGTGCGTTGTGGAAATGGGAAGCCCCAATTTAGAGGCGAGGAGAATAGTGGTGGCCGCCCCAAATTCCGCACTGAATCCCCGTGTAGGAGTCAATTCTGTTATCTTCTTCCCGATGGTTTCAATCACGCGCCATCCCCACGTGGCAAGCCCGATGACAATCCCAATCCCACCAAAGGCGAGCAGCCAAGTGGGAACGGGCGAAGAGGTGGTGAGCGTTCCCAGATTGATGATATCGAGCACTGCGGATACGGGGCCGATGGCGTTGGCAACGTCATTGGCGCCGTGGGCAAAGGCAACGAAGGCGGCGCTCATGATCTGCATAAAGATAAACATCTTTTCCACCGAGCGGTATTCCGAGGTCCTTTCCTCAAAATTCGTTTCCTTTTTAAGCTCTCGGGAAAGATCCTTAACTTCGCTCAGCAGTTTGCCGACTTTGTCATGCGTGTCATCAAAAGAGGAGACATGGACGCGCTGCAGGTGCTTGATCGCTTTTCCCAAGCTGACCACCGTTTGCGGAAGATGGCGCGAGGAAGGGATGGAGCTGGGTTGCCCAAAGGAAAAACGTCTTACGAAAAAGTAGGTAATTCCGCTTCCCAGCAGTCCTACGACAAGGGCCAGTCCCAAGGCTTGTAGGAAAGTAATCGAAAGATGAAGATTTTTTAGGCCATTGAAAATAAGGCTTAGAGTAAACGTCGCCAAAACAATAAAGACCAAAAAGGGTAAAAGTTTTTTTGTTTCTGTTGAAGGATCCAGGGCAAAGAGAATGCGCTTTTGCAAAAAGCTGAAAATCGAAAAGGAGATAATGCCCGCGAGCACTGGAGAGATAATCCAACTCGAAACGATGGTGAGGATCTCAGCCCAGCGCACCCCTTCTGCACCGCCGACATACCATCCAAAACCGATAATGGCGCCGACTATTGCATGGGTAGTGGAAACGGGCCAGCCGAAATAGGAAGCGATCTGCAGCCAAATCCCCGTTCCAAAAAGTGCCCCGATCATCCCTAAGATGAGAATGATGGGCTGAGAGGTAAAAAGCTGCGTATCGATAAGGCTGTGCTGCATGGTCTCAGAGACATTGGCGCCTACGAAGTAGGCCCCTGAAAACTCAAGTACAGCCGCGAGAATGACCGCTCTGCGCAAAGTCAATGCTCCTGAACCCACCGATGTTCCCATCGCGTTGGAAACATCGTTGGCACCGATATTCCATGCCATATAGAAACCGATGCAAAGCGTAAGAAATTTAAGTACTGTTTCTACATCCATTCTTACAGTTATTTAAGTTCCAGTATCATTCTTATGCGGTTTGCAAGCCGCTCTGAAATGTGCGAAATCTGCCCAATGTCTTCAGCAAGGCGCGCCCACAAATAAAAAGAAGGAGTGGAAAGAGATTCTCCATTCAGAAAAAGCTTCTTGAGAAATTTTCTTCTCATTATTTCCGCATCGTGCTCTTTGTAGGCGGTCTGTTCCACCATAGCCTTTACTTTTTCTGCTTCAATCCCGCCAAACGAGGATTCCAGCAGCTGGTCGATCTCTTCGATAATATGCTTAGCGTTGAGAAAGGCCTCTTCATTTTTTTCAAACAGCTCGAGGATATCCTGATGGAAGTTATCGGATTGTTCCAAGGGATGCAGTGTGAGGAGAACCCCGATTGCCTCTGCCTCATCGGCAATGCTGTCTTGGATCGAGAGAATATCTAAAAAATGGGCGCGGTCGATGGGCAGAAAAAGACTTTTAGGCAGATGATTGCGGATATCGTTTTTCGTCAAGTCGGCCTCATGTTCGAGCTGCGAGAGCTCTCCCGCGAGCCTTTCGATCTTTTCCATATCCTGTTTGCGCAGCAAACCAAAGATCGCAGAGAGTTTTTTCATGCACAAAGCGACTTTCTGCATGTGGCTTTGTAGGGGGGCGAAAGGCGATTTGCCGAAAAGCCTCGCGAGATTTATCATGGGTCACCTTGGCTCAAGAGTTGCATTCTAGATAGTCAATGAAATTAAAGCAATATCGCTGGGATTAAAAAAAATTTAAACACAGAGAGCGTAGAGCAGGCAGAGGCGGCTTACGCCGCAAAAATATGTTTCTCTTAGGATAATTTTCAAATGGGATCCTGAGGGTCGCGGTGTCTTAAAAGTAAAAATAACGGATTATCATTGAGGAAAATATGCTGCCAACACATAGAAAACCTACCCCTCCCGGGAAGATTCTGTTAGAAGAATTTTTAATTCCACTCCATATTTCGCAGAGTGCATTTGCTCTTCGTTTAGGGGGGGCATGGACGCAACCGAAATTGAGTGCTATCATTCGTGGCAAGTGTTCCATTACTGAGGAAATCGCATTGGATTTCGCAGATGCTTTAGGTGCTTCTCCAGAATTTTGGATGGGGCTGCAAGCTGATGTTAATTTGTGGGAAGTCAAACAGACTCGCAAGAAAATTGCTCCTCTGAAAATTCGAAGGGCGAGAATGAGGGATAAAACAAAAAAATGATAGAAAAAAACGAACGGGCGGATCGCGACAGAACAGCTTCAGATATATCCGCAGAGCTTAAAGTAAAAATGGTTGACGCTGTAAGGCTCATTGTAACAGAGATTCGAGAGAAACTATCGCAGCAAGAAGTTCTGCTAGTAGCGATCGATGGAGGCACGGGAGCTGGGAAAACGACACTTGCTTTGCTCTTGGCTGCTGAACTCCCTGCGACTATTGTTCAAGGAGACGATTTTTGTCAAACTGAGATCGATTGGACGAAAATGGGTGCAGCTGAAAAGGCGGCTCATTGCATAGATTGGCAGCGTGCACGACGTGAAGCCTTAGGCCCATTATTATTGGGCAAGAAAGCGATTTGGCATCCCTTTAATTTCCCTACAGGGGTTGGCCTTGCTGATTATTTTGTAGTTCGTGAACCTGCCCCTGTGATTATTATCGATGGAGTTTACTCTTCGAATCCTTCACTTGCTGATATTCTCGATCTTACGATTTTAATGGACGCACCTGTTCAGTTGCGATTTGCGAGGCATAATGATCGCGAAGGACATGCTGATATAGCTTGGCATGAACTTTGGGATGAAGCGGAGGAATACTATTTTACGAAAATTCGGCCCCCTTCGTCTTTTGACATAGTGATCCCGTCATCTTAAATTTCTCTCTAAGAGCGCCGCAAAAAAATATGCTTTTCTTTTGCGGCGTAAGCCACCTCTGTTTGCTCTGCGCTCTCTGTGATTAAATATTTATGTAAACAAAATCTCTTTTTCGGTTTCTGTCATTTCGCGGTACATGCCTTCGGCCAGGGGGCCGAGAGGGAGTCCTCCGATGCGGATGCGGCTTAATTCCAGGATGTCGAGCCCCGCGTTTTGAACGAGGAGGCGCACTTCTCGCTTCTTGCCCTCTTTGACTATGACTTTCAAGGTTCCTTTACGCACTTTCACGACGCGGAAAGGGCGGATATGGGTGTTCTCGATGCGCGTGCCCTTGCTAATGGCCTTGAGGTGCTCATCAGTAACTTCTTGTGTCGTTTTGACGAGATATTCCTTAGAAATATTTGCGGAAGGGTGGATGATTTGATTAGCGAAGCGGCCGTCGTTAGTGACGATCAGCAACCCCGTAGTATCGCGGTCGAGCCTTCCCACTGTAAATAGGCGATAGGGTAGGGAGCTGAAGAGATCGAGGACGAGCTTTTTTTTGCCTATGCGGGTGTTGGAGCAGATATACCCGTGAGGTTTGTTGAGAATAAAGTAAACTTTTTTCTCCTCGCCGGAAACCTTCTGCCCGTCGACCAGGATTTCATCGCTCTCCCAGTTTACAAGGGTCTGCGGGACGCGTATAATAGAGCCATTGACCTTGACGCGTCCTTGGAAAATCAGCTCTTCGGATGCCCGCCTTGAGGCGATGCCCGCCGCGGCAAGTGCTTTGCTCAAACGTTTGTTTTCTTCGTTCATAGCGCTATACTATAAACTAAGATAGAGTTATTATAAATAATAATAACTCAGCTGGGCGAAAGTGAAAATAAAATTTTGGGTCCTTCCATGAAAAAGACCAAGCTTATCCTGATGCGTCATGGGGAGTCGCAGTGGAATCACCACAACATATTTACCGGATGGGTAGATATTCCTTTAAGTTTAAAGGGTGTAGAAGAATCTATCGAAGGGGGTAAAAAAATTGCTGACATTCCCATCGATGTCGTCTTTGTTTCCTCTCTCATCCGCGCGCAGATGACCGCCATGCTGGCGCTCGCCGTGCATAAGAGCGGCAAAGTGCCCTATGTTCTGCATCCTCATCAGGGAAAGCTGGAGAAGTGGGCGCATATCTACAGCGCAAAAACGCAAGAACAGTGCATTCCCGTGATCACGGCTTGGGAGCTCAATGAGCGCATGTACGGCCAACTGCAAGGGATGAACAAGGACGAGATGCGTCAAAAATTCGGCCCTGAACAGGTGCATAGGTGGCGCCGCAGTTACAATGAGGCACCGCCCGAAGGAGAGAGCTTGGCGATGACGGCTGCGCGATCGATTCCCTACTTTAAAGAAAAAATCGTTCCCTACTTGCACGAGGGGAAAAATGTCTTTATTTCCGCGCACGGAAATTCTTTGCGCTCCATCGCGATGTATTTGGAGAGGTTAAGCGAAGAGCAAGTCGTGCATCTCGAAATTCCCACGGGAGCTCCCCTCATTTACACTTTCTCAGGAAATAGCTTGGTCAAAGATGTCTAGTGGTGTGCTTTTCGATAACCATGTGTTGGACCAGCGGCGCGAAGGCGATGCCGATTCGAAAATAGAGCGCTGCTGCGCTCAGATTTTACACTCCTTAGGCGGCGAAGAAACAAGAACATTTCATTTTTGTTCAAGCGGGGCCGAGGCGATCAACTGCGCCTTTTTCTCCCACTATTTTGACAGCGTGCGCCTTTCGGGACAAAATCAATTCCTCACCTCGCAGGTCGAATCAGCTCCCTTCCTCTGTAGCATGCAGCGTATGGAAGAGTCGGGGTGCTGTGCAAAATTTATCTCTCCCAACGCACAAGGGCAAATCACTAGAGAGATCCTGCTGAAGGCGCTGAAGGCGCGCACGGGTTTTTTATCTCTTTCCTGGGCGCAAGGATTGACCGGAGTGATCCATCCCATTGCCGATTTGGCGGAAAGTTGCAAAGAAAGGAATATCGCGCTGCATGTCGATATCAGCCACATTTTAGGAAAAATCTACTTTCGCCTCGACGATCTACCGATCGATTTTTTAACATTCGATGGACAGCTGGCCGATGCGCCGCAAGGAACAGGAGGACTCATCCTGCGCAAAGGAGCCAGCTTTACGCCTCTTATCGCAGGGAAAGCTTCTCCTTCCTTAAGCTTGCTCAGTGCTTTGAGCACCGCCCTTGCCTCGCATGCGGACTTGTGCGATCACTACTGTTTAGAAATCGCCCGCCTGCGCGATAAATTAGAACAAGGCATTAAAAGCGCGATTGCGGACGCTGTTATTTTTTTTGAGCGCGCAGAGCGCTTGCCTCACTGCACAGCCATCGGATTTCCGGGAGTGTCTGCCGAGGCCCTCCTCTATCTTCTTCAGCGCAATAAAGTCTACGCGACTATAGGCGGGGGAACAGAGCAGCGGCTCTCTCACGTTTTGATCGCAAGCGGAGTCCCCAGCTTGCTTGCCGAGTCTGCCGTGAGCTTTAGCCTCTCTAGTAAAACGACCGAAGAAGAAATCGATTGTGCGCTTAAGGTCATAGTGGCATCGGTCAAACAACTGAAAAACTGTTCTTCTCAGATCCTGCGAGAGCTCCTATGAGCTATCCTCCTTTTTCCCTTCCTCTGCCTTGGGACCGTTACACCAAGAAGCTTGCGCAAAAAATAGAAAATCCTCGCCACGCCGGTTTCTTTTCCTCTGAAGAAGCGACCGAGCGGGGCATGCGCCTCGCCGTCGGCAGAGAGGCAAATGCGCACAAAACCCATATCTTCTATTTATACCTTTTAGTGGACGAGAGCGATGGTATCATCGCCGATGCCAGGTTCCAAGTCCTCGGGCCCAGCGCTTTGATTGGGGCTGCCGAGGCTGTTTGCGAATGGTTGATTAGAAAAACATATGATCAGGCGGCGCGTCTCACCGCTGAGCTCATCGATAAGCAAGTAAGAGATAAGGCGGAAATACCGGCATTTCCCAAAGAGGCTTTCTCTTGTCTCAATTGCGTGCTCGACGCCATTAGCGCGGCAGCGGAGCAATGCTTGGACATTCCCTTTGCCGTCAATGACGTACCTACGCCTCTAGATCCCCGCTCTTCTGGAGAAAATAGCTTATATCCTGGATGGAAGGAATTGCCCAAGGAACAAAAAATCGCCGTTGTCGAATACGTTATCGCGCAAGATATTCGTCCCTACATCGAATTGGATGCAGGGGGAATTGAAATTGTGGATCTGGGCGATGACTATTCTTTGACCATCGCCTACCACGGAGCATGCTCCTCTTGCCACTCGGCCACGGGGTCCACTCTGCATGCCATTCAAGAGATTTTGCGCGCAAAGGTCGATCCTTTAATCGCCGTAATTCCCGATAGCTCTTTTTTAAAGACGCATGTATAATAGCTGACATGAAATTCCCTCTTGTTTTGCTGCTTGCTTTTGTTCTCTTAGGTGCGCTTTTGCGCGCAGAGCTGGATCCTCTTCTTTCGTTGATGACGCTAGAAGAAAAAGTAGGACAGCTGATCGTGGTGCAATTTCAAGGAGAAAAAGTTAACGACGAGGCAAAAACTCTTGTTCAAGATGTTCGCGTCGGCGGCATAATCTATTACGAATGGGCCAATGGGTTAAAAAGTCCCGAGCACGTGCAGAATTTGAGCAATGGACTACAGCAGCTGGCTCAAGATAATCCTCTTGCGATTCCCTTATTTATCGCTATCGATCAGGAAGGCGGGCGCGTGACCCGCTTGAAATCGGGTTTTACCGTCTTTCCCGGCAATGCTGTTATGGGCGCTTTTAATGATCCGGGTCTTGCCGCGCAGTGTGCTTATGTGATGGGAAAGGAGATGCGCGCCGTAGGGATCAATGTGAATTTTGCTCCTGTGGTGGATGTGCATTCCAATCCGCAAAATCCCGTCATGGGCTCGCGCGTATATAGCGGATGTCCGCAGAGCGTTGCCACGCTCGCACAAGGAGCCATAAAAGGCTATCGAGAAGCCGGCATCGTATCGTGTCTTAAGCATTTTCCGGGACATGGAGACGCCTCCTGCGATTCCCATTTGGATCTACCCGTAGTCGCCAAATCCAAAAAAGAGATGATGGGCATAGAACTCTATCCCTATCGCTATTTGCTCAAGGAAGCAGACATGGTGATGACAGGGCATCTAAGCGTTCCAAGCCTCGACCGTTATCTCTGCGCTACATTTTCTCCTGCGATTTTGCAGCATTTATTGCGCGAGGAATTGGGGTATCAGGGCGTGATCATTTCCGACTCTTTAGTAATGAAAGGCGTGCTCTTGCAATGTCCGGATATCAATTCTGTAGCTATACAGGCATTTAATGCTGGGTGCGATATCGTATTACTCGGCGGGCGCCAGCTAATGAGCGGGTCTACCCAGTTTGAATTAACAGGGGAAGATGTAATCAAAGTGCATCAGAGCTTGGTCGAAGCCGTAAAGACAGGAGTGATTTCTGAAAAGCGCCTCGATGCATCTGTCGCGCGCATTTTAAAATTGAAAAGAGCTAAAAATCTGTTCTCTTTCTATTTTCCCTTTTCCGATGCTATTGAAAGAGATGTCAATACAGAGGAAAGTCAAAAACTCGCCAATCTTTTAAAGGAGGTAGATCTCCCCTGAAGAGAGTAGGATGCTTTCCTGGTTGGGCAAGAGCAGCTCCAAACGCCCGTCGGAAAGGATGCCGCGGCAGATTCCCTCGACTGATTTTTTTCCGTCAAAGTAGGAAATGCTCTGCCCCTTAAAAGCGAGAAGGTGCTGGTATTTTTCTCGAAAGGGCGCAAATCCTTGTTCTTGCAAGAGGGCAAGTTCGCACACAAATTCCTGTACAATCGCATCGTGCACTTGCTTTAAGTCCCACGACCTGCCGCTCACTTGCGCAAGCGATGTGGCGGGTTGATCCACCGCGCTTAAAAGATCGCCCGGCATGTTTACATTGAATCCGATGCTGATCACGGCAGCTGTCCGCTGGGCGAACGCACCCTTTTCAACGGTAAATGTCTCTCCTAATACGCCTGCTATTTTTTTTCCTTGCACGCGGATGTCGTTGGGCCATTTAATTTCAGGGGTAAATCCATACCCTTCCAGGACGGTTGCGGCGGAAAGAGAAAGCAGTTGGCCTAAGTTGCCGATGGCTTTGCTGGAAGTGGGTAACGAAAAGCAAAGGGAGGTGTAGATGTTGAGGCCAAACGGGGAGATCCATTTGCGCATGTGGCGCCCGATTCCTCCCGTCTGTTCTAGAGCCGTGACGCAGGTGAGCGCGTCAGGATCAAAACTGTAAATATTTTTTTTACCCCAAGAGTGCGTCGAATCAATTGTCTCAAAACGGATAGTATGTATAGTTTTAAATAAGGCCATGCCATAATTTTACTCTAACAGTCATTTTTTGTATGTGGGACCATCGTTATCTCAGCCGCATTGATTTGCGCACCATTCCTATCCTATTGCTTCTAATGGGGATCAGTCTTTTGGTGATCGCCGCAACAACCGGCAGGTCGCTGGACGGGTCAGGTGAAGATGTTTTTTTATCCCCTTATGTCAAAAGTCAAATGCAATGGTTTGCGATCGGCTGGGCGGTCTATCTTTTTTTTGCAGGATTTGATTACCGGCTTTTGAAAAAGTGGACGCTCTTTTTATACGTAGCGATGCTCATTATGTTGGTGGGACTCTTTTTTGTTCCCGCGATTCAAAATGTGCACCGCTGGTATCGCATTCCTGGCATTAATTTCGCCTTTCAACCTTCCGAGTACGCCAAGCTCATCACCGTGATGGCGCTTAGCTATTACCTGGAAAATAAAGGCAACGAGGTAGTGCAGGCGAGAAAAACTCTCATGGCCATCCTACTTGTCTTTGTCCCCTTTATTTTGATTTTGAAACAGCCCGATTTGGGAACGGCCCTTGTATTATATCCAATCGCATTGGTGATGTTCTATTTTGGCGGAATCAAAAAAAGAATCGTCTCCTTGATGGGCATTATGGCTTTGGCCGGATTGGCAGTTGTCAGCATGATGTTTTTAGGATTTATTTCGCATGACAAACTGCGGCCCCTTGCAACACAGTTCCTTAAAGAGTATCAGTATGAACGCCTCAACCCCAATACCTACCATCAAAAGGCCTCGCAAACGGCAATCGCGTTGGGCGGCTTGACGGGGTCGGGGTGGTTTAAAAGTGAGTTTACAGGTCATAAATGGCTTCCCGCCGCGCATACAGATTCAGTATTTGCCGCCTATGGTGAGGAATTTGGTCTTATAGGAGTTTTTTTATTGCTCCTCTTTTTTTTCGGTTTAATCTATTTTAGTTTTCAGGTGACGGCAGTAGCCAAGGATCGGTTTGGCAGGCTCTTATCAGCGGGCATTACGACGTATTTGGCTATGCACATGATCGTCAACATGGGAATGATGTGCGGTTTTTTACCCATTACAGGCGTTCCCCTGATGCTGATTACTTACGGAGGCTCTTCTGTGTTGTCGACGATGACAGCCCTGGGAATCTTGCAAAGTATTTATACAAGAAGGTTTATGTTTTCATGACGCATCATCATCCTTTTCTTCTCACTCCCAGCTCCTGGTTGGGACAAGGCAAGATACGACTCAACATGGTGACGGAAGAACTTGTTTTTTTTACCCGTTGGGACAATGGACATTCCGATGCCCAAGGCCGCATTGAGTGCATGCAGGAAATTCAGGTCAAGGGATTATCTGAGATCATGCATAATCGATTTGCTATCTACGATATCAATTCTGGAGAGTTCACCATTGACCTGGAAAATCAGGCGTTGGGCAAAATTGTCGGCAAAGGCGTAGTGAATGACAAGGTCATCGCTTGGGAGTTTCGCGTAGAGGAAATGGGGTTTGACGGCTTTGAATTTTATGAAAAGATTGATGATGAGAATTACATCATGCGCGCAGAATATGCGACGAGCGATCAATTTAGAACGTTGATAGAAGGCAAGATTTGGCATCAGCCGGCGCGTCCCGCTGGAGGTGCGCCATGAGATATGGGCTATTTGTTTTGCTTTGCCTATTGGCGAGCTGTTTTTCTCGGTCAGCAGCTATGACAGGGGAGACCTACAGTACCATTTCACTGGGAACTCCCGTGGAAAGCCTTTCGGCGGATATAGGCCGCCCTTATGCGATTCATTACAAAGAAAATGGAATTAGAGAGTACGAGTACATTGAACGCATTAGAAACGATCGCAGTCTGGTTAGTGAAAATCACTACATACTCACTATTGAGAATGGCAAAGTGGTCTCCAAGCGCATGTGGCAAGAAAAGTCCCGAGCATACAATCTAATCTACGAATACGACCCCAACTACGATTCCTACAACTCCTTCCCCAGCTCCTTCCCGTCTAATTAAAAGGTGTTGTGAAATTTTTTTATGAAATATTGGGCTGACAATAGACATGTCTGTTGTCGACCCAACCTTTAGATACAAACTAAAATCTAAGCCTTGATTTTGATATCGACACCCGCGGCTACTGGTAATACTTTTAGCTTGTCGATGGTGTCTGGCGTGGGGTTGAGAATGTCTAGCATGCGAATGTAGGTGCGGATCTCAAATTGTTCACGCGACTTGCGGTCGACGTGTGGTGAGCGCAGCACGGTATAGATTTCCCGTTTTGTGGGGAGGGGAATAGGTCCTGCAATCCTTGCTCCCGTGCGCTTAGCGGTTTCCACGATATCGGCTGCAGCGCGATCGAGGACGCGCTGATCATATCCTTTCAACCGAATGCGGATCTTTTGTCTGCTTTGCTGTTTTGCCATGTCTAATCCTTAATAATTACTTCTTTGTGATCTCATCTTGGATCTTCTGAGGAACGCGCTCGAAATGCAGCGGCTCCATCACATATGTGGCTCGCCCGGAAGAGAGAGAGCGCAACTGTGTCGAATAACCAAACATCTCGCTTAATGGAACTTCGCATTCGACGAGGACGGTATTTTTTTGCGTCATTTGACTCATGATCTTACCGCGTCTGCGGTTGATATCGCCAATCACATCTCCCATGAACTGCTCCGGAGTAGTGACAACGACCTTCATGATCGGTTCAAGTAGAATGGGGGCGCACTTGCGGGCGGCCTCTTTAATCGACATCGATCCGCAGATCTTAAATGCCATCTCGCTAGAGTCTACTTCATGATAGGATCCGTATACGATTGCTACCTTGACATCGACAAGCCCATAGCCGGCGAGAACACCCGTAGTTAGGCCTTCGTTTACTCCCTTGATAACCGCGGGGATGTACTCTTTCGGGATGACGCCGCCAACAATTTTACTGACGATCTCATTGCCCTTGCCTTTCTCATTGGGTTCAATCTCAAGCACGACGTGCGCATACTGTCCGCGTCCGCCCGATTGCTTGATATATTTCGTTTCCGTTTTGCCCGGGATGGTGATGGTCTCTTTATAAGCGACCTCTGGCTTTCCGACGTTGGCATCGACGCTAAATTCGCGGAACATCCTGTCGCGGATGATCTCCAAATGCAATTCTCCCATTCCCGCTATAATGGTCTGACCAGTTTCCTCATTTGAAGAAACGCGGAATGTCGGATCTTCCTCTGAAAGAGAGTTCAGAGCTAAAGAGAGTTTTTCGCGGTCTGCTTTGGACTTTGGCTCGATCGCCATAGAGATAACAGGCTCGGGGAACTCCATTTTTTCGAGCAGGAGAGGATTGTCTTCGCTGCATAGCGTATCGCCTGTCGTGGTGTATTTTAGCCCGATGCATGCGGCAATATCACCAGTGAAAAACTCATCGCGGTCTTTGCGCTGGTTGGCGTGCATCTCTAAAAGGCGGGAAATGCGCTCTCTTTTATCTTTTGTCGTGTTGATGATCCCAGTGCCTTTTTCCAATTTCCCTGAATAGATGCGCACAAATGTCAAGCGGCCGACATAAGGATCAGACATGATCTTAAATGCAAGCGCTGCTAGCTCAGCGTCGTCATCCGGTTGCAGCTCCATGGGCTCGTTTGTATTGTAATTGATGCCTTTAATAGTGCCGCGATCTAAGGGCGAGGGCATCCAGTTGACAATAGCGTCGAGCAGCGGCTGCACGCCTTTATTTTTAAAGGCCGTTCCGCACAAAACAGGATTAATTTTATTAGTGCAGACACCTTTGCGAATCACCTCATGGATTTCATCTTCTGTAAGTAATTTGGGATTTTCTAGAACCTTAATCATGAAAGGTTCATTGCTCTCGTCCACAGTGGCGAGCTCTTCGAGCATCGCTTGCCGCATTTCCTGGCAGCGGCTGAGCAGATCCGCCGGGATGTCTGCAATTTCGTACTTGGCTCCCATCGTCTCATCAAGGAAGAGGTAGGCTTTCATGCTCACGAGATCGACCATGCCCTTGAATTCGGATTCAGCGCCAATCGGACAGTGTACGGCAATGGCATTTGCCCCGAGCTTTTCTTTCATGGAATCGATTGCCATGAAGTAGTCAGCCCCGACGCGGTCCATCTTGTTGACAAAAGCAATGCGCGGAACTCTATAGCGCTCTGCTTGGCGCCATACCGTTTCGGATTGAGGCTGAACACCTGCGACAGCATCAAATACAGCGACAGCGCCATCAAGAACGCGCAGCGAGCGCTCCACTTCAATCGTAAAGTCGACGTGGCCCGGGGTGTCGATGATATTGATTTTGTGCATCTCGCCATCGCGCCCTTTCCAAAAGACTGTGGTCGCGGCGGATGTAATGGTGATGCCCCTTTCGCGCTCTTGCTCCATGAAGTCCATGGTGGCTGCGCCCTCGTGTACTTCTCCAATGCGGTGCACACGGCCCGAATAAAAGAGAATTCTCTCCGTTACCGTGGTTTTGCCCGCATCGATGTGGGCCATGATGCCTATGTTGCGGACATTTTCTAATTTGTCGCTCTCAGCTCGCTTACCCATCTCTATTCTCCTTTACCATTTATAATGTGCAAAGGCGCGGTTAGCTTCTGCCATGCGGTGCATGTCATCCTTTTTCTTGATGGTCGAACCTTGATTGTTAAAGCAATCGACTAATTCCTGGGTCAAGGCGTCTTGCATAGAGCGCCCCGCCTTTTCACGCGAGTTAAAGATCAACCATTTCATGGCGAGCGATGTGCGTCTTTCAGGGGGAATTTCAACGGGGACCTGATAAGTTGCTCCTCCGATGCGTCGCGACTTGACCTCCAAAGAGGGTTTAGCGTTTTCCAGCGCTTGCTCAAAGGCGGCCAAAGGATCTTCCGCTTTAATCTTTTTGGCAAAATTTTCAATGGAGCTGTACACGATGTTGCGCGATTTTGTTTTTTTGCCGCTCAGCATCAGTTTATTGATGAATTTTGCTAATACAAGGCTATTATAGAGAGGGTCTGGATCGATTTCTCTTTTTATAGCGCGTCTTCTTCTAGACATAGGACCTTTTTTACCTCAATTTCTTTATAACTTAATCAGATCTTTCTCACTTCACTTGGCCGAACGCATTAGCTGATTCGGCCGGCCCTCGATTGACTCTTATCGATGCAAGAGGCAATGGCGAGCCAGGATGCTTTTTACTTAAAAGAGAAGCATCCTAATATTACTTCGGAGTTTTAGCTCCATATTTAGATCTTGATTTTTTGCGATCTTTTACCGCAGCACAATCAAGCGTGCCTCGAACGATGTGGTAGCGCACGCCGGGCAAATCCTTTACGCGGCCGCCGCGAACGAGAACGATGCTGTGTTCTTGCAAATTGTGCCCCTCGCCCCCAATGTAAGCGATTACCTCTTGGCCATTGGAAAGGCGCACCCAAGCGACCTTCCTTAAAGCAGAGTTGGGTTTTTTAGGGGTTTTTGTCTTTACCTGCATACAGACGCCTCGTTTTTGAGGGCATTGTTGCAGCGCAGGGGATTTTCGTCTTTTTACTTTTGGACGTCGGCCTTCTCGCACGAGTTGGTTAATCGTTGGCATCTGTAGCCTTTCTCCTTCATCAATTTTGCTCAAAAATTCATTTGTGTGTGTGCGCAATTAAATGCACTGCCATACTATATCCTGGAAGGAGAATTTCTTGCAAAATCAATTCTTGGAGTCTGTGTGTGAAAATTAAATGTATTAAATAAAATTAATCCTTTAAATAGAGGTAGAGGACTGTGAAGGTGCGCACTGTGTACAAGATTGTCATTTTACCGATTTTATTTCTCTTGCTCTGTTCAGGAGCTTCTTTTCAACTGACGAAAAGAGATGTACGCAAAGCGACGGAGAATATGCTCAATTACCATGTGGAATACAAAATGTTTTCCCCTCTGTTGGCTCGGCGGGCTTTAAAAACCTATACGGAACAATTTGATAGTGAAAAAATATATTTACTTTCCAATGAGATGCTGCCTTTTTTAGAGCCCAGGGATAAATGCCTCAAAGCCATAGTCGAAGGGTATCAAAAAGATAATTTTGCCGAGTTTGAAACGCTAAACAAGGTCATTCAAAAGGCAATTGTCCGCACCAGGAATTTAAGGAAGGAGTGCGCAGAGGAACTTCTGACGCTTCCGGAAGAGGAACAGCAAGTTTCGGTGCTGGCGCCCTCTGTCGACTTTGCGAAAAATGAAACTGAGCTTAAAGAGAGGATTCAAAAGCACCTTGCGTATGTGTTGACCAGGGAGCGCTATTATTCAAGCTCTTCAAAATGGAGCACGGCGCAAAAACGCAAGGCTTTGGAGTTATGGGAGCGGCGGTTTCATCGCGCGGAAGATTCCTACCTATTCGTCGACGCCAGCAGTAAGGCGATGTCCGAGGAGTTGGCGGAGCATTCTCTTTCCCTGCATATTTTAAAGGCCATAGCCAAGAGTTTGGATGCTCATACCTCTTATTACAGCCCCGAAGAGGCACATGAGATGCGCGCCAATTTAGAAAAGCAGTTCGAAGGAATTGGCGTGATACTGCGCGAGGGCGTGGACGGCGTGACCATCGTGGGCATGATTAAAGGTGGGCCTGCCGAACGCTCTGGCAACATTGCGGTGGGGGACATGATTACCGCAATTGATGGCAAGTCAGTCACTGACGTTCCTTACGAAGAGGTTCTTCGCAGGCTTCAAGGCGGAGAAAAAAGCCATGTGCAGCTCGGGTTGAGGCGTCTAGAAGCGGAGGATAAGGAAAATAGCTTTAAGGTCTCGCTCACCAGAGAAAAGATACTCATGCAGGAAGAGAGGCTGCGCTACTCTTCTGAGCCTTTTATCAACGGGATTATCGGCAAGCTTATCCTGCCCTCCTTTTACGAGAGCGCTGATGGCTTAAGTTGCGAAAAGGACATCCGCGAGGCGCTACGCGCTTTAAAAAAGGAGGGAAATCTCCTCGGCGTAGTCTTGGACTTGCGTGAAAATTCAGGCGGATTCCTCAATCAGGCGGTAAAAGTCGCCAGCCTTTTCCTCTCCAGCGGTGTGATCGTCATTTCCAAATATGCCCGCGGCGAGGTCCAGTACTTGCGCAACCTCGATATCCATAGCTATTTCAACGGTCCCTTGATCATCTTGACCTCCAAGGCCTCTGCTTCCGCAGCAGAAATCGTCGCACAAGCCCTTCAAGATTATGGCATTGCCCTCGTCGTGGGCGATGAGCGCACCTATGGCAAGGGGACGATTCAGTATCAGACCGTGACCGACACCCACGCTTCCTGTTTTTTTAAAGTCACGGTCGGCCGCTATTACACTGTTTCGGGCAGGTCCACCCAAATCGATGGCGTGTTGGGCGATATTTTCGTGCCGACCCTGTATAACAGCATAAATATTGGAGAGCGCTATCTTTCCTTTCCTTTAAAGAGCGACCGTATGCCGTCCGCCTACATCGATCCGCTGACCGATGTCGATCAGCGCAACCGCGTTTGGTTTCAGCAGAATTACATTCCCAATTTACAAAAAAAAGTATCTCTTTGGACTCAGATGACCTACCGCCTGAAGAAAAACAGCTCCTATCGACTAGAGACAGACAAAGATTTTAAGGTTTTCTTAAAAGCCCAAGAAGAGCTGAAAGCCGGCCGCTCTTGGAACCCCACCCCATCTGAAAACTGGGGAGCAGAGGATCTGCAGATGCGCGAGGCGGTCCATATTATTAGGGATATGCTTTCCATCAAGAAGACCACAAGCTAATACCATTCGCAAAAAATAAAGTCATATTCGACAGCGTCGGCTTAGTAACAAATTTTTGGTCTTCACTCGCGCCTTGCCATCGGCAATGGTCGCTCGCTCTAGACGTAAAAATTTATGCTGCCTTCTTGTCAAATATGACTTTATTTTTTGCGAATGGTATAACTTGGCATTCCCTCCAATAGACCTCTTTCATAGAGGTCTAATATCGTTGCGAAAAAATACCCGGTTTTTCTATCCTATTCATCTTATTGCCTTTATTTTGGCCAGATAGCTCAGTCGGTAGAGCAGAGGACTGAAAATCCTTGTGTCGCTGGTTCGATTCCAGTTCTGGCCACATCTTCTCTTGCCGGAGAATAACGGAAATCCAACGGAGTTTGGATTGCCGGTCTTAAATCACCCAAAACATGTCTTTAAAATTTTTTGAAGACAGCTTTGGAGTGTTCAATTCCGTTGAAATTACGGTAAAAACAAGCTCACTCCTTTTAAGTAACTGAAAATCAGAGAAAAAAGAAAGACGGTCTGAGGATTATCTATCTGCAGACCGCCTCAAAAGGAGCATCAAAATGGGGCACATACGCGAGACAAAACTACAAAAGGGCGGGATTCGCTATCAAGCGGAAGTCCGTCTTAAAGGCCACCCAACACTTACAGCAACATTTGATCGTCGCACAGATGCTAAGAATTGGATACAAAAGGTGGAAACAGATATTCGCTATGGCAGACAACAACTTTATACTGAAGGAAAGCGACATACCTTTGCGCAGGCGGTAGAGAGGTACTTAAAGGAGCTAACAGTATCCGTTGTCAAACGTGGGCATTTGTCATGGTGGAAAAATGAGCTTGGCTCTTTCTATCTTCAAGATGTTAGAGCAGCGATTATAGTAGAAAAAAAGCAAAAACTCTTACAACAACCAGGCAAGAAAGGGATTGTCAAAAGCAAAAGCACCTGCAATCGCTATTTAGCTACTCTCAGTCATCTTATGAGTGTTTGCGTGAAGCAATGGGAATGGCTAGGAGAAAACCCCTGCAAAAAAATAAGCAGGGAAAAAGAGCCCAGAGAAAGAACGCGCGTCCTGAATTCTGAGGAACGTCAGCAGTTTTTAGAAGCATGTAAACAGAGCGATAATCCCTATCTTTTTATTTTTGTCGTTCTTCTTTTGAGTAGCGGATGTCGTTACAATGAGATTAGGTGCCTCAAATGGACAGACATAGACTTAACGCAAGGAAAAATTACCCTTACCAAGACTAAAAACTCAGATGTTCGCTCTGTTCCTGTACGTGGTTTAGCCCTTAAATTGTTACAAGGCCTAGCTTCTAGAAGCTTGTCCATTGGGTATATTTTTCCAAGTAAAAAGAAAAATAAACCTCTAGAACTAAGAAGGGCTTTCAGAACTGCCATTAAGCGGGCGGGTCTCCATGGGTTTCGTGGGCATGATTGCAGACATAGCTATGCAACGGAAATGCTCGCACAGGGGCTTTCTCTTGGAGAAATAGGTCATCTACTTGGCCACCGCAGTGTTTCAACAACACGTAAATATGCCCATCTAGTTGAGTCGCGCTCTATAGATGCTGTTTCCAAGATGTCAGAGCAGATTTTTAAGGAGATTGAGAATGGATAATTTGTTTGAATATACTTTTACTTGGACGCAAAAGACAGACGAAAAATTCTCACCTGTTAAGCTTTCCAAAGAACTTGAGGCATGGCAGGAGAGTACAAAAGTAACTCCGGTTCCTCCCAAAGATTTTATTGAGTTTCGAGATAGAGTATCGGAGTTTTTAGAAAAATTATATGAACGCTATTTTGGTGTATCATTTTTTGTAACTATTCAGGTCCCGCCTGCGGCGCGACCTGAGTAAAATTTTCACTTCTCAAAAAATCTGCATTCCGTCAGACTGTTTTCTTTTAAAACGCTATGTCCTTAGTTCCACAACTTCCAAAAGAGATCTTTGATTCCCTT
>DASXPV010000034.1:0-5354 GCA_036493355.1 Rhabdochlamydiaceae bacterium | reverse complement strand
ATCAAATACCCTGCTTGGGTGCAATCCGCTGTTGTGCCTTCTGTAATAACGACCCTGATCGGCAGGCCATGCGCATCCACGGCAAGATGCAATTTTGTGTTGAGCCCCCTTTAGTGCGACTCATGCTTTGATTGCCGCCTTAAAATTAACAGATTCCAAAACAGTCATGAGACCTTGAAGTTGCACTTCGCGAGGATGGGGCACAGGGAAGTCCAGACCTTTAGCCAGCCTTTTCACTTTTTTTCTTGTTTGTTGCTCCATGAAGGCATAATGCTCATTGCCCAAATCCCGTTTAGGAATATATCGCACCACAATGCGCGCAAGTCTGGGATCTCTTTGGTAATTTTCGACAATTTCTCTATAGGATAATTCACTTGCTATCAACATTGCCTTGTTACAAGGAGCTGTCAAATGCGGAGATCCGGTAAATACAATGCATTTGCAAAGCAAGTCTTGGGGCAGATAATCTTCTATCTTGAGACCCATGGAAACCTCGCTATCCTTTGTGCTTGCCACCATGCTCGAGCTAAAAGAACTCGCAGATGAGCTGTTCTATGAGCTTGAAGAAGAACTGTATGAGGAACTGGAAGAAGAAGTTAGATAGGATTGTCCTGCTGGACAACTATTAATTAATAAACTCATTACCTTCTCCTAATTATTTGTTTTATAAATTATAATACCAAATATATGCTCAATTTTTCAACTTAATTAAAATTTTTATAAATACTAAAACAAACATAATAAAAATTTATTGAAATCGTAAAATTATGATTTATTTTGAGATGCGCCTTCGGAAAGGTAGAGTTTATATTTATAGAATAGCGTCTTTTTCTTCTTCATCGAATAAAAAGATGCCCTCTTGCCAGGAAGGATTTTGAGAAATACTTCGATAGTGAGAAGACGATGCTCTTCCCCATTAATTTCCTTTTTACTGATCGAATAAAGATAACATTTTCTTGTGAAGCGGTACTGGCTTAATTCTTTGACGGGAAGAGAAACGACATCGTTGATCACGAGCGCCTTTTTTTCTTTGGGGGCGGCCAACTGCTCCGCAGTAATGTGGCGGCTGAGGATTTGTTCTTTCACCAGGGCAAAGGTATTGTCGCTCACGTGCTGTAATTCTAGACGCTGGATGGTGAATAGCTCTTCGCGCATGGCTCTGCTCGGAATGTTCATAAAGGGCAAAATAGCTAGCGACACCAGCGCAAGGGCAATGAGTAGCTCGAGGAGTAAATAGGAATAGCCGATTTTCTTCACCCCGCTAGTCTAGCACGTCTTCGTTTTCAGGTTCAAAATCTAATCGCCCACATACTTGCATAAGTAGGTCAAAAAGCGGTCTCAAAGTATGATGGAAAAGGCGCGAAAAGCAAATGTTTGGAATTTGGGGATAGGTTCATTTTGACGAGATTGCAGAAAAGGGATATAATGAATGGCTTATTTTGTGTTGGGATAGGTTCATGGAGCTAAAAGGCAAGGCTCTTTACAACTTATTAAGGATGAGCGCTACAGACCGCCCTGAGCTGGAAATTCAGGAGTGGCAAGTGGAAGATTTGCGCCCGCTTTCGACAAAAAATTTATTTAGGCGCTTGTCTAGTTTGAAGCTTCCCCTCGATGAAAAAAGCTTCTCGCTCTACGCACAAGAAGTGGAGACGCCCGAAGATCTACTCGAGTGTGTCTGGATTGAGGAAAATAATCCCGAGCAGCGCGATCAAGCCTATTTGCTTTTATTTGAACTCTGGAGGCGCCTACTCTCCGATAAACGATCGATTTCCCTCTTTTGCGATGAGTTAGATCATTTGATAGATAGCTACGACAAGGATAGCTTGGAAGAGGAAGAGCAACTGGATCAAGCCCTCTCCTTTTTGGAAGATATTTTAGACGACGCCTGCGATATGCAAGGGCTTGCCCCATCGGAAGCATTTGATGAAATATCCAAGTACTGCGCGCATGATTTGGAGGTCTTTATTTACGATTATTGCTTAGAGCAGCTCGAAAATAAAGATGCTATTTTCGCCTCAGAACTCCTGGATGCTTTTTACGAATATGTCTCCGATAAGAAATGGTTTGATTTTTTGCGCGCGCGCCTGTTTTATTCCACAGAAAGCGAAGAAGGAAATAAGCTGATCGAACGGCTGCTGGACCAATTAAAAGAAGAGCCAGATGTCGATCTTCTCATGCAAATTATCCAAAGCCTGGTTCATTATGGGGATTTGCATCTCTTCCCCCTGGCCATTTCCCAGACGTTTCCCGAGCTGCAAACGGAAAAAGAGTATCAAGAGCTTTTATCCCACGTAGCAGATTATTACCGCTTTTTGGATAGAGAAGCAGAGGAGGGCAAAGTGCGCGCCCTATTAAAGCAAAGGGCAAAACGCGCTTTAGACAACCCTATCGATGAGGCGGCGCGTGAGCAGTGGGATAGTCTGATTAAAGAATTCACGTCTATAAAACCCGAATAGGGGAAAATCCCAAATAGTCGCATGAGGCAAAGAGGTATTTTACCCCTCGCGCAGACCCAAAGGAAAGGGAATTCTCTCGCACGTTGTGTAGATGACCAAATACACAATAATCAACGCGAAATTCCTCTAGAATGCTGGAGGCGCGAGAGGGCTGAAGATCCGCTCCGATGGGGGGATAATGCGTCATGGCAATGCGCACATCCGCCTGAGGATCGAGAAGCGATAGGCTTAAGCGCAGCCTTTCAAGTTCACGCGCAAAGATCTTTTCCACATTCTGCTGCTCCTGCGCTCTCTCTTCGAGAGTCTTGCGGCGCGCCAGGGGATTTTCCCGAAACTCGATGAAAGCATTAAAACTATACTCATGCGTATCCCACAACCGGCTACCGCCAATCGCTATGCGTTTTCCCTCTCCAGAGGTCCAAGCGAAGGCATTGTTTTGAATGGCGATGATCGAGGGCGGAAGCGCCTTGGTCACCTTGCTGAGAGATCCCCACCAATGGTCGTGATTTCCCCGCAAAATCACCTTTGTTCCAGGCAGAGCATCAATCCACCGCAAGTCGACAAGTGCGTCTTCGAGGTGCATAGCCCAAGAAATGTCCCCTGGGATGAGGACCAAATCGTTTGCGGAAATCTTGTCCAGCCAATGCTTTTGCATTTTTTCCGCATAAAGTTCCCAAGTGGGGCCAAAGGATTCCATGGTCTTACTGGGAACGCCAAAGGCGAGATGGGGATCTGAAAGGGCCCAAATGGTCATATTTATATATTAACCTGAGTTTCGAGTTTCTTGCATAGAGCCTTGCCGCATGCGCCACTAGTTTTTCCCCTACAAATGGACTACATTCCTATTCTTCTCGGACTCTTTGAGTATCTCTGCAGCTTCTTCGAATGTTTCACTGTGAATAATTTCGTAGAGTGGTGTACGAGAAGTCTCAATTTTATATAGTAATTTGCCATTTATTATGGAAACTACATGTAACTTTTCTTGTTCTATAAAAGTTCCGTCTTCATTTTTTAGAAAAATTCTAACTTGAATGTTTTCAGGTAAAAAAGGATAATTAATTAAATAAGGACGAACTTTTTCATTTTCATTAATTGCATCAAGAAACAACTTTCCCGCCGAAACTAAAAGCTCGCGCCCTTCTTCTATATCGATTTGTTTAAAGTAATTAAAACTGATTGCCAACATTTTTACCTGATCCATAGCTCTCCCCCCAAAGCCACAGGGCTGTAAGTTCTTTTCCCTTTGTAACTGTTCGGCAACTTTTAATATGATCTGATTTGTTAACTTCTCTTGCCCGTCATCATTATAATGACATTTAGATTTTCTTTCATCACAACTTGAAACAAAAAAAAGAACAACAATGCAAATTATTTTTTTCATAGTTTATTTAATTATCGCATACGAATCAATGTGATCTTTTATTATTTGATAATAAATTTCGTTTCTAAAATCATGATTCATTCCTTTCGAATTAGCTTTCAATATACGAAGTTCCTTACGAATTTCTTCCTTCTCGATTAGATATTCAACTTGCTCGATTTCGTTACTTCTGAACTGTGAAGCAAGGATGTCATAGGACATACCTAATTTAGGAACAATATCACTGCTACAAGCATAATTAAAGGATTCGAAACACCAATTTTTTGATATGATTGCTGCAGGGGCAACCGCTAGTATTTTAATATGCCTTTGAATTTCGCGAGATGATTCAAGTAACGCTGTTCTCGTCAAAAGAGCTCCTTGGCTATGGCAGACATGGAATAATACCGCATCGGGATTATCTTTATTTTTCTCATAAAACTCCAGCCATACTTGCTTGAGTAAATCTCCCGTTACCGGCGCAATACCTGAACAATTTAATAATATTATTTCTGCCAAATCTACTCCCCCGCCATTCGAATGATTAAAAATCCAGGTGATACTGGCATCCGGTACAAAAGACTGGAGATATTCCACGTTTTTGCATCCATCTTCAAAATCAGTGTTCATGCCATTAATATAAACGATACATTTGTCTGTTCTTTCCTCTCCAACTGTTTTGAACACGCTCGAGCGATCAGGTGGTATTATCGTAACTATTCAGGTCCCGCCTGCGGCGCGACCTGAGTAAAATTTTCACTTCTCAAAAAATCTGCATTCCGTCAGACTGTTTTCTTTTAAAACGCTATGTCCTTAGTTCCACAACTTCCAAAAGAGATCTTTGATTCCCTTCATCCTGCTGCACAGGTCTATATCCGATATCTCGAAGAAACTATTCGAGCTCAGGCAGTGCGCATCCAACAGCTTGAAGAACGAGTCCGTGAGCTTGAAAATCGACTCAATAAAAACAGCTCTAACAGCAGTAAGCCTCCAAGCAGCGATGGCCTTGCCAAAAAACCAAAAAGTCTACGGGAACAATCTGGCAAAAAACCTGGAGGACAGCCAGGACATGAGGGGAAAACATTAAACCGAGTGGCCAATCCGAATCATATTGTTCTTCACACACCTCGCAATTGTGAAAATTGCAATGCTGACTTGGCCAGTGCAAAAGTCGTCAGTCTTGAGAAACGCCAAGTATTTGACCTTCCACAGCCTGAAATAGAAGTGACAGAGCATCAAGCAGAAGCCAAAGTATGTTCTTGCTGTGGCTATCGAACAAAAGCGGCATTTCCGGAGAACGTTGTGGCTCCAGTTCAGTATGGTGAACGTATTCAGGCACTGGCGGTATATTTTGACAACCAACATTTTATTCCAGCGGATAGGCTCTGCCAGCTTTTTGAAGATGTCTTTGGGGTACCCATTTCTCCTGGGACTTGCGCTAACATCGACAAAAAACTGTTCTGGCAGCTTGCGACCTTCGAATCAAACCTTAAGGCCCATCTGATTGCTGGCAAAATATTACATCTCGATGAGACAGG
>DASXPV010000033.1:0-38547 GCA_036493355.1 Rhabdochlamydiaceae bacterium | reverse complement strand
TTTGCCCTCAAATATAAACTCATTCTTAAAGCAAATCAAATGGCTTATTGGGAACTTCGTAAACTGAGGGAATCAACAGTTTTATGAAACTTGATTTTTCCTCATGTTATGCAACCGCGTTAGCGGTTGCGTAACATGAGTTATTTATAATAAAAGGTTTCATTAACTGGACTTTGTACAATTTCATGACTTCCTCGCTGGCGCTCGTCAGCCATGAGATTGTATAAGTCATGAAATTGCACAAAGTCGAGCGTGAATTATTGGGAGATGAGTTCGAAGATACGGCGGCGGTTTTTGTATTGCTTGTTTAGATCGCTTACTATTCTAGCAAATGTTGCATTGACCGGCTGAAGACATGCATCTCTTTCTTGCTTACGCGGAAAGTTATAATAACCATAACGCTGCTGCGCGCGCGCGCGATCCATCTCGCGCTGCTGCTGCGCATAGAGCACTTGTTGGGTGACCATTTGCTGGCGCGTCCTGAATTGATTTTCGACGCGTAATAATTCGGGCTGTTCCTGTCTTATAATCCTCGCTTCTTCAAGCTTATAGGATTGAAGGAGGATTTTATACGCAGGTTTATCGGCTTTTTTTAGTTTGTGAGGATCAGTACAATTGCGCTCTTGCAAAAACTGACTGCAGGCGGCAAAAGCTTGAAGCTTCTGACTCAT
Source organism: Rhabdochlamydiaceae bacterium (assembly GCA_036493355.1). GTDB lineage: Bacteria > Chlamydiota > Chlamydiia > Chlamydiales > Rhabdochlamydiaceae > JABDFI01. The sequence continues at coordinate 37,876 of DASXPV010000033.1, read as the reverse complement.
AGAACGATTGTGTATTTCACTTACTGCGCGATGGTAGTCGGCTTCAATCGTAAAACTTTCGATCACCCAGCCAGTCTCATTATATCGTCTATCTATGTTCGCATAGGCTTCCTGTAAAGCGCTTTGATTAGCGATTAACTCGGGAAATCGTTTGTCGAGTTCGCTAATACGCGCATCGCGCTCTGTCATTGCTTGGCAATAGGTGCGCTCAAGTTCCTTGAGGATAGGTAATTCATCTTTGCGCAGTAAATCATACTTTTGCAGTTGTTCTAAAGAATACGCACTCAAAATTTCTTCAAATGTCTTATTTTGCGTTTCTGTTCGCCATTTGTTTTTAAATTCTCTTGGGTGAGGAATAAAATAAAGGTACTTGGGTTTAGAGCATCCTTCGAGCTGCTGCTTCGTCTTTTCATAGTATTTAATGATCTCCAACAGCGACAAATTTTCCATCTGCTTGCGATAGGCGGAAACAAATTCATCGGGATTCAGTACCCCTAGAGTGAAGAAATCTTTCCATCCATGGCGCCGCACCAGATCGTTAAGAGATAAATGCGCAATATCTTGACGTAAGGCATTCAATGCCTGATCTTCCTCGCGGGTTTCAACGGATTGCGCGATCCCAAAGCAAGCTATTGCAAATAAAACACATGCAGGCGCTATATAAATAGCAGCTGCGACCTGAACGCTTAACACTGTAATCGCAGAGACAAAGGCGAGCACCCCGATAATGCGTGCGACGATGGTTTTTATGCGCGCTTGGGATAAGTCGCAACAGCTATTATTTAAGAAACGGCCTTTCCATTGCTTGGCGAAATTAGCCTTGTGGTCTCTGACAGAAGAAGACAAATCACCTCTTTGCGAAGAGGTGATATTTGTGGGAATAGCTGTAGGGGAGGTCATATTTGCTGAGGCGATGGTCGTTCCGTAACCGGAGTAGGGAATTCGCGATCAGTAAGTTGTTCAGGCGGAGGCGGTGGTAATTTGCGCTGAAGGTCTTGAGCATTTTTCAATCGCTGTTTTTTCTTTTCGATGTCCCAAGTTCCATTAATAATTTCTAGAACGTCGTCGCGATCCAATGTTTCAAATTCTATCAACATCTCCGTCATCAACTGCACTTGCACGCGATGCTGCTCGACAATTTCCCTCGCACGTTTAAGAGCTTCCTCGATGATAGCGCGTACTTCTTCATCGATAATTTTAGCTGTCGCGTCGGAATAATTTTTTTCATGATATCCCGGCAGACCTACATATTGCCCCGCATCTGAACGCTCGTCATAGCTAATCGTGCCTAGCTTTTCCGTCATTCCCCACTCGCAGATCATGCTGCGAATGAGCCGAGTCGCTTGGGTGATATCCATTTGCGCGCCACTGGAGACATCTCCAACAAAGATCTCTTCAGCAACCCTTCCGCCCATGAGTACAGCCAATTGATCGAGCACTTCTCTCTTCCAATAGCTCAAGCGATTCTTTTTAGGCATAAAATGCGTAGCTCCTAGAGACAAGCCTCTAGGTATAATGGTCACTTTGTCGACGGGGTCAGCGTGCTTGACGCAAAGGGCTACAACAGCGTGCCCAGACTCGTGATAAGCAGTCGTGCGCTTTTCGTTTTGATCCATCTCCAAGCTTCTTCGTTCTTTGCCGTAGCGCACCTTGTCGCACGCTTCCGCAGCTTCTGCTTCGGTGACAGCAGAACGCCCACGTCTGGCTGCTAAAAGCGCAGCCTCATTGAGAATGTTCATCAAATCAGCGCCGGAAGAACCTGGCGTATTGCGCGCGATGTGCATAAGGTCGACTGAACCATCGAGTTTAATTTTACGCGCGTGGACTTTGAGGATTTCAAAACGGCCTTTAACATCAGGTAAATCGATGACGATCCGGCGGTCAAATCGACCAGGCCGCAGCAGCGCTTTATCCAGGACATCCGGCCGGTTGGTTGCGGCAATGAGGATGACTCCTTCATTGGTATCGAATCCATCCATTTCCACGAGCAATTGGTTCAAAGTCTGTTCGCGTTCATCGTGACCTCCGCCAATTCCTGAGCCGCGGTGTCGCCCTACGGCATCGATCTCATCGATAAAGATAATGCAAGGAGCCTGCTTTTTAGCCTGGTCGAACAAATCGCGTATGCGCGATGCTCCTACCCCAACAAACATCTCGACGAAATCAGAACCTGAAATAAAGAAAAAGGGGCGATCCGCTTCCCCGGCAACAGCTTTGGCGATAAGCGTTTTACCTGTGCCCGGAGCGCCTACCATCAGCACGCCTTTGGGAATGCGCGCTCCTAGCGTCGTAAATTTAGTAGGGTCTTTGAGGAAATCGACAATCTCTTGCAGCTCTTCTTTAGCTTCTTCGCATCCGGCAACGTCTTTGAAGGTCACCTTATTGCGCTCTTTAGTGAGCATGCGCGCAGGAGACTTGCCAAAATTCATCGCGGAATTGCCTACCCCCTTCATCTGCCTTGAGAAAATAAAGTAGAGGAGAAGGACGACCAAGACTACGGGAAGAATAGTGAGTATATATCCAAAATAATTTGGAGAGGGTTCTTCACTTTTAAAAGTCTTTTCCAAGACTAAATTGCGAGGCTGATCGGGAGCTTTAAACGGAGTCCCCTTGTTTAGGGCAAAAGAATCCCATTCTTGCTTAGCTTGGGAATACCAGTGGGAAAACACTTCGGGATCCTGCTTTTCCAAAGCGCGCGTCGAAAGCTCTTGATTGTTAAAGTACCAAGTGACCTGAGCAATCGCCTGTCTGGATTTTTCCAACTGCGCATCGTTTTTCTCAAGTTCTTCTTGGACATAAGCATACTGCTCGAGCTGAGCTTTGTAATTGCGCACGCTGCGCAACTGAAGCAATCGGACATTATGCTGTTCTTTATTTAAATCAGCGACGATCTCGTCTAATTGGGTTAAGGCATTCCTATATGTAGAAAGCTGAGATTGCACAGTGGATGCCGAGGAGGCGTTAACGGCTTCGTAGACCTCAGATTCTAAAACTTTTAATTGTTGCTTAATGCTTTCCGTGCCGATTCCTAAAGCCGGTGAACGGAAGCGATCGATCAATGTCAGCAGATCTTTCCCATAGGTTGCAACAGTTAGAGGATTTGCCTCTTTAGAAAGATCGGGAAATGTCTTTTCCAAATCGGCCAAACTGGCAATCTCTCTTTCGGACAAAGACTTAATAGCAATTGCATTTTCCTGATCAGCAGTATTATAAATGGGATCGACGACGAGATAACCGCCCTTGGGTAAAAGCTGTCCGCTGAGGTGTAAAAAGAGATCGGAAGAAGAGAGAACGCTTTGGCGCAAAGTCGTGATTTCGCTATGAATCTCTTTTTCCTGGCCGGTGAGTTCATGATTGCGGTTCAATAGCTCTAGATAGCGAAAGCGCCCTTTAGCCTCTTCAGATAATTTATCTTTGAATTTACCGCTAAAGGTGACGAGATTATCGTTTAATGCAATTTTTCGACTATCTTCCTTTTGAACCAAGTCAAGGTTAATTAAATGTTCGACTTGATGGCTGAATGCGATCTTTGCATTGCGATCTCCGCTGACATTCTGTATTGTCAAAATGACTAAAATCGCCGCGACCAGGAAAATAAAAAAGCCCCCGGGAAAGCCCTTCTTAGACTCAGGTTTTAAATTGTCATTACTCATAATCTTAGACACGCCTTACAGATTACAAATTAAAGCATCCACATCCTTTAAAGTAAAGGACGACATGGCTTTCATAGAGACGAACGCACACAGGCTCGCCCTTATTTTTTATATCATAGCAGATTTAAATTAATCTGTCCCCTGCCTGTTTAGTAAATCAAAATTTATATCTATAACATTAAATAGTTTATAATTGTTATTTATTTTATAAAAACCAGTTAAAACATCAAACAAGACTTCATTACTAACACAAATTAATGGAGTGTTTTTACATAAAAAAGAAGGGACGCGCATCTCCTTTCTCTTTTGCCTCCAATCGCCTCCAAAAGAGCCGCTTGAGGCATATATAGGATGCAAAAATTCCCATGCGCATCCCGCGGGAACGCAGGCCGTAGCGCGGCCCGCCGCCCAAAAATCCTCCCAAAGGCCCCACTTTTCTATTTCACCTGATCGCAGCGGCGCGTTCAATCCGGACACCTTTATCTTCCATTGCCAGGAAAAGCGCTCGCCTTTTAATAAAAAAAGACGGCCGCGGTCCAAATGAATCACCCCGCCTCCCAGGGGAAACTGGGCGATGCAGTCCGTTGGAACTTTATCGGCAATAGCCGCAATTATCTCTCGAGAAGCAGCAAGATTTTCTCTCTCAAGCCATTCTTTAATAAGAAATTGCCATTCTAAGGGCTCTAGATCGACAGCGGGTAGAAAGCTGCCAAAGGGCCCGTTCACGCACTTTTGCAAATGAGGCTCTATCTTTTTTAAAAAATAGGTTTTGAGCTTTTCAGTAAAAACCCCTAGTTGGCAAAAATTCTCCACGATCTCTTTGCCAAATTTTTCTGATAGGAAAGGAAAGATGTCGCTGCGGAGCCTTCCTCGAAGAAAATGCCCGCTGAGATTTGTGGGATCGACAAAAAAGGATATATTGCGTCGCTCTAGCCACTCTATGAGATCTTTTTTCTGAATAGAAATAAGCGGCCGCCAGATGTTCAAGCCGCGCTGGCTGCTCATTTCGCTCATCCCGCTGAGCTTAAAGGCGGAAGCCCCCTCGCATATTCTTTTCAGGACAACTTCTGCGCGATCTTCGGCTTGATGCGCTAAAAGCAGAGCCTGGTAGCCAAAGCGCTCGTTGAGCTGACAAAAAAAATCTAGGCGCAGTTCTCTTCCGCGCTCCTCCAAATTATTTTTTCTTCCCTCATCGACCTGCACAGTCTTAAGATGAAAGGGAAGGCCCAGCCGCTGCGCCTCGCCTCGCAACAGCTCCGCTTCAAAGCGGCTCTCCTCCCTCCAACCGTGATCGACATGGGCCAGATGCAGCTCAAAGGGAATTTCGGCGCGCATGTGCAAAAGAAGATGTAAAAGCGCTTTGGAATCCGGGCCTCCTGAATATCCCAGCAGCAGAGGCCTGCCGGGGATGAGATGCCGGGTGATGAAATTTTTAACTATTCGCAAAAGGCGATCCTTCATTCTTCCCTCTAAAAAGTTGCAAAGTCGCGCTCAATATACTAAACTACTGTTGTTTAATCATCGAGGGTATTAATGCCAATTCTTTGGCGGTACATATTGCGCAGTTTTTTCCAGGTTTTCCTTTTATGTGTCTGCACATTCATCGGGGTATTGCTGGTTATGCGCTTTCAAGAAATTGCGCGATTTGCCGCATCCGGAGCTCCGATTGTAAAAGTCCTCTTTTTTATGCTGCTTCAAGTCCCCTATATTTTGCCTTTGGCCATCCCTGTTTCGGCTTTAATAGCCAGCCTGCTCTTATTTCAAAAGCTCAGCCACTTGCACGAGTTGACTGCTTTGCGCTCCTCCGGTTTGGGGCTTAAGCCCATTATTGCGCCTCTGCTGTTTGCCGGAGTACTGCTCAGCGCCATCAATTTTGTCATCACATGTGAGCTCTCCCCTCTCTCTCGTGGGCTGACAAAATCGCTGATTTACGAAATGGCGGCGACCAATCCTCTCTTTCTCTTGCAAAAAGAGAGTCTGCTGAAATTAAAGCACGTCTTTATCGACATGAAGGTGTTGAAAACGGGCCACTATGCAGACAACGTCGTTTTGGCGCTCAAGAACACATCGACAGACAGGCTTGCTCTAGTCTCCGCACAAAAGCTCTACTTGAACGGCTCCTTTCTCAAAGGCGATAACGTAGTCATCATCTCGAGTGTGGATTCCAAAAAAGAAGATGGATTCGACCATCTCGTAATCGAAAATCAGGAAGAAATGAATACCCCAGCTTCCAATTTTACGCAATTCGCCCCTCATGCGGATTGGGAATCCAGCTACGAATATCTCCCCTTGCGATGGATTCGCGCCAACGAGCGTTTAGAACGCGGATCCTGGCATCTCGGCAGATCCGCCCTCCTGGAAATTTCCAAGCGCATCTCGCTATCCTTGGCCGCTTTCACCTTTACCCTGATCGGCGTTGCCTTTGGGACCGACATTAGCAGAACACGCTCTAAAAAGCGGATCTTTTGGGCAATTATTCTAGCGGCGCTGTACCTGGTCTGTTTTCTGATGGCAAAATCCTTCCGTCACACTCCCACCATCTCTATGGCTATTCTCCTTCTCATTCACCCTTTGATCATTTTGTTATCCCTAAAATCCTTGCGAACCATCGCGCGGGGGATCGAATGATTTTTAAAAAGCTCTGGGAACGCTATCTCTTCTGCGAGATCCTCAAGGTCTTTTTCCTCTTTTTGGGCTGCTTCTTTTTCCTCTACGCGCTGATCGATTACTCCTTGCATATGCAAGACTTTCTGGCGGACAAGAAAATCCACGTGACGCATTTTCTCGTCTATTATTTTTATCAATTCATCAAACGCTCCGATTTATTGATCCCCCTCTCTCTTCTAATCGCAACCCTCAAGGTGCTCTTTTCATTAAATACTCGCGGCGAACTAGTTGCACTGCAATCTTCTGGGCTTTCGGCAAAGAGAATCCTGCGGCCCTTTTTCGCGCTCGCTCTCATCTGTACGCTATTTTCCTTCGCCAGCATGCAATTCCTCCTCCCCTCGAGCCTTACCTTCCTCGATGATTTCCGAAAGGCCCACTTTAAACACAGGGCCGAAGACCGCAAAGAGCCCATCCACGTGATTTTCTTAAAGGACCGCTCTAAGATCCTCTATCAAAGCGAAGACAAGGACAAACAGCTCTTTTTTGATGTGTTTTGGATCCGCAACCCCGATGACATCTGGCGCATGAAGTACCTCTCCACGGATCCGCGCGAGCCCACAGGATATTACGTAGACCACATCGTGCGCTCCCCTCAAGGCAATTTCGAGAAAATCGCCTCTTTCGACAAGCACGCCTTTTCCGCTTTTAGCTGGCAATCCGAGACAAAGGAAAAGAACTTCACCCCTACTGAAAACCGAAGCCCTGGCGAATTGCTTTACCTATTAACCCACAAGAGAGCGACGACCGCATTGGAATATCCTCAAATTCTAACGCATTTTCTCTATAAATGCGCCATGCCTTCACTCTCGTTTTTGGTGCTCATCGCCGCAGCGCCCTTTTGCTTTCGCTATTCCCGCACGCTGCCCATTTTTTTTATGTATTCCTTGTCTCTTTTTGCGTTTATCGCATTTGCCGCGCTTGTCGACTCAACTCTCATTTTAGGAGAAACTCAAGTCATTTCAGCATATAGCGCCATCTTACTGCCCTTTTCTTTATGCTTTGCAGGCTTTGGCTGGAAATTTTGTCGTAATTTTTGATCGATGGATACTAATACAAACACTCTTACCTCTTCCCCGTCTTGCCGCGGAACCTGGAAAATAAAACGGCTCTTAGCTTTCCACGGCATCGTCGTTATTATGCTATGGAGCCTGTTTACTCCTAGTACAACTGGCTTTTGGGAAGCGATCGATGTCTTTTTCTTTAAAGCTATCAATAGCACCTTGCGAGACAATCCCACCTGGCAACTGTTTTGGGCGCTGGCCAATCATAAAATGGCAGATTGGGTAGAAGATCTGTGGGTCCTCTGTTTTTTTGCCGTCTATGTCGTACAAGCGCCCAAGGGAAGGCGCGTAAGGCGCGTTGCCGAGCTCTTATTTTCCGTGCTGTATATAGGCGCGATCATTTACTGCGTCAATAAAACGCTATTCCGGGAGTATTTGGAAATCCCGCGCCTGAGCCCTACTCTCTCGATAGAAAACAGCGTGCACCTTTCCGATGAAATCCCCTGGCTCTCCATCAAAGACGACTCTGCAAAGAGCTTTCCTGGAGACCATGGCACAACCGCCCTTCTCTTTGCCACCAGCTTTTCTTTCTTTGCCGGACGCAAACTGGGCATCCTGGCCTCTCTTTACGCGGTTTTCCTCTGCCTGCCTCGTCTAATCACAGGCGCCCATTGGCTATCCGATGTCATCGTGGGGAGCGGATCTATAACGCTTTTTTTTCTAGGATGGGCATTTTGCACCCCGTTTGCCGAGTGGTGCATTATGCACATAGAACGTCTCTTACGCCTGTCTCGTTAAGAAGTGCAATTTAATAGAAACAGGTTGGAAATATGCGTCCACAACGTGTTGAACAGTTTCGGAACTAAATGGCTTGCAAGAAAAAATGTCGATATACGCGTCGCCATTGAGGTCGACAAAATGCCCTGTAATATTGCTAGTCTCGATGAGCTGCACAAGAGAAAATCCACCTTTGGTCGGGTCATGCGTCGCAAAATGTTCAAGAAGTGGCTCTCCATAAGCTTTCATATCTATAGCCTGAACTAGCGCCTTAATGAAATTTTGTATGTTTTCGCGGCTAAACACATTTTTTGTAATATCGCAACCTTGGCAATCCAGAATGAGATGGTACCCCCAATATCCCTTTTTCTTAGTGCATTGTAAAATTTTGGATCCTTGCAGACTTACATCACTTTTGATACACATCGTTTAAACCTCCTTGTAATTATAAATTCAACGGCAAATAGTATAACAAATCAGTAATTAAAACCCAATTTAGTCTATGCCATTCAGAGACTGTTCGGGGAATTTGCACAATTTCTCAGATAAGTTTATGCTAAAATTAATTTTAATTTTTCACAACTTTGCGAGTCGCGATGCATAAACGGAGTTTAGGAAATTCAGAATTAAAAATTCCTCCTATCGTCTTGGGAACCTGGGCAATTGGAGGGTGGATGTGGGGAGGCACCAACGAAAAGGATGCTGTGGAAGCTATCCAAACGAGCATTGACGAAGGCATTACGGCAATCGACACAGCCGCGGTCTATGGGATGGGGCTTAGCGAAGAGCTCGTCGGAAAGGCGATTCAGGGACGGCGCGATGCAGTTTTAATCGCTACCAAGTGCGGGCTGCGCTGGAATGGCCATGAGCAACCCTCTTCTCTTTCTGAGCAAGACAAAGCACAATTAAATGTCCGCAGACACTTAAGGCCCGAAAGCATTTTTTGGGAATGCGAACAGAGTTTAAAACGGTTAAAAATAGATGCGATCGACCTCTATCAAATCCATTGGCCTGACCCCTCTACCCCACTCGAAGACTCCTGGAATGCTCTGATGCGCCTTCTCGAACAGGGAAAAGTGCGCGCTATTGGAGTGTGTAACTATTCTTTAGAGCAGCTGCGCGAAATCCATGCTCTATATCCCGTGCACAGCATTCAAATGCCCTACAGCCTAATCAAAAGAGGGGCCGAGGAGGATATCATCCCTTTTTGCCAAAACAACACTATCGCTTTTCTAGCCTATTCCCCTCTCGAAAGAGGTCTACTCTCCGGTAAAATCGGGATCGATCACCGCTTTCCCAAAGGAGACAGCCGAGCAGAAGATCCCCTCTTCTCCCCTCAAAACAGAAAATGCATTTTAGCTCTTTTAGAAAAGCTCCGTCCCTTGGCCAAGCGCCACAACGCAACTCTTTCCCAAATCCTCATTAACTGCACCTATCACATGCCCGGCGTCACCGCCGCGCTAGTGGGAGCCCGCAACGCGGCCCAAGCTCGAGAAAATGCGCAGGCGCTCTCCGCATCACTCTCCGAGGAGGAAAGGACGCATGTCCTGACGGTGCTTTCAGAGACGTTCTCTGAATTTAGCTAGTTTAATTTAAGAAAAAAGACTCAAAAAGCAGGCTATCCAAATTCAGGGAACGTCTCTCGAAGAACTTCTTTTAAAATTCTCTTATTTTTGCTACATTCTTACAGACTCTAAAAACCTAAAAATGGAATTATGCGCATTATCTATACTTTTCTTCTAAGCCTTATGCTATTAGGACAATCCGAAGCTTCGCATCCAGCCCTAATCCAAGCGGAATTCGTTTTCTCCGCACCGCCTACCCCCTCTTGCCATTCAGCAACCCTTACAGAGACACCTTCTGGAGACCTGCTTTGCGCCTGGTTTGGCGGCTTGCAAGAAGGCGAAAAAGATGTGGCGATCTGGCTTTCCACTTTGCACGCATCGCAGTGGAACCCTCCGCAAAAAGTGGCCAGCGAGCAAGACATCCCTTGTTGGAATCCCGTGCTGTTCACCATGCCCTCAGGTGAAATCCTGCTGTTTTATAAAGCGGGAAAGACACCGCGCGAGTGGTCCGGGTTTCTCAAGCGCTCGTTCGATCACGGGAAGAGCTGGAGCGCAGAGGAGTGCTTCCCCGCAGGAATTGTCGGGCCTGAGAAAAATAAACCCCTCTTGCTGAAAAATGGAACGCTTTTATGCGGCAGCGCGCGCGAAAGCTATAAGCGCTGGGGAAGCTGGATCGACATTACTCCGGATGCGGGAAGGACGTGGTCTAAGAGTGGGCCCATCAACGTACCCGAGCAGCTCTTTGGCATTATTCAGCCGACTCTATTTTTTGGAAAAGCAGATGAGGTGCGCATGCTGACGCGCTCTCATCAAATTGGACATATTTGCACGGCTGTATCGCAAGATGAAGGAAGGACGTGGTCCGAGGCGCGCCCTACCGCTTTGCCCAATCCCAACGCGGGCATTGACGCGGTCCGCTTGCAGGACGGACGCATTCTTCTCGTCTATAATCATTCCCTAACAGAGCGCACACCGCTTAATATCGCGCTTTCAGAAAATAATGGAGAAACCTGGACTAATACAATCACTCTGGAAAATGCTCCAGGGGAATATTCCTATCCTAGCGTCATCCAAGACGCCAAGGGACTTGTGCATATTGTATATACTTGGAAAAGGGAATATATTAAACACGTAGTGATCGATCCCCTCCTTATCGATTAGTGACCGTGATGACTGCCTCCTCCATGCTCTCCTCCGCCGGGTCCATGGTGCTCCATGCCTCCCCCGTGCTCGTGGTGTTCGTCGTGCTCTTCATGCTCTTCGTGATGGCGGTTGTTCTCATAATAGGGGGAATAATAACCGCCATCGTAATACCCATCGCCATAATAATTGCGATTGTAATTATTCCCGCCACTGCAAGAGGAAAACAGGATAAAAAGAGCAAATAGAATGTTCTGCTGCTGTCTCTTCATTAAGCGGCTCTTCGCATTTTTTCCATGAACGTGGAGGCCATCTTAAAAAACTCGCGCTTGGGGGAATCTGCGCTGATGCGCAGCAACTCGTGTTCTTTAGTCGCCCATTTGGCTTGAAAGCGGCGCGCGTCCTGAATATCGTTCCAGAGCGCAATTCCTATAATATGCGTGGGATCCTCTTCGGATTGTAATAATTCAATTTCGTGGCAGCCATAGGAGTCTGCTTTTTTAAGCAGCTCGTTTTCAAGAAAATGCAATCCCTTCTCTTCCATCCCTTCTTTAAAGCGATAATGAACAACAGCTTTATATTTCGTCATACTTCCTCCAGATGCTGATTTAATTTTATATTATATTCTTATGTTTATTTAAATCAATTAATAAATTAAACGATTTAATTATGTTAATTTTAATGTTTTATCAAATTATAAGCTTTTAACTATTGTTCCATCTTCGAGATGCACGATGCGATCGGCAAAGGGCAAGACCCGCACATCGTGAGTGACTACGATGAGCGTCTTGCCCTTTTCGGAAATCATGGAATGCAGCAATTCCATGATCTTGTTCCCCGTATCGTGATCTAAGAAGCTCGTCGGTTCATCGCATACTACTAGATCCGGATCGTGGATCATGGCCCTTGCAATGGCAACGCGCTGCTGCTGACCTCCGGATAGTTGTGGCGGGTAGACCTGCTTTTTTTCGGGAATTCCCACCAACCGCAGCAGCTCTTCCGCTTTGCGCTGGGCAGAATTTTTCTCTTCCCCATTGAGGATTAAAGGTATGGAGATGTTTTCCAGAGAAGTCAACGTGGGGATAAGATTAAAGGATTGAAACACAAATCCAATGTGACGACCGCGAAATTGCGTTTTCTCTCCATTGGGCATGTTATTGATATCGCTACTTAAGACCAGACACTCGCCCCCATCCTGGGTGAGAATACCCGAAATCACCGAAAGAAGGGTGGTTTTTCCCGAACCTGAAGGTCCCATCATAATGAGAAATTCCCCTTCTACAACAGAGAGGTTGACGCCGCGAAGGGCGTGGACCTTGGCGGATCCCTCGCCAAAACTCTTGTGGATCTCTTTGCAGTAAACAGCTAAAGGCTTAATACTCATGTCAACTCTTGAAGACAATTGCCGGATCGAGACGGGCGACTTTGCGCATGCTGAAAAAGGCGGAGAGGAGGCAAATAAAGAGCATGGCGACACCGCTAAAGCAGTAAAGTCCAAAGGGCAGACTAAAGGAGAGCTCTGTTCCTTTGAAACCGTAGCCAAATAGGGCTGTTGCGCCAATGCCTATCCCCCATCCCACTGCGCTGACCATCAAAGCCTGTACGAGAATCATGCGCAACAGGAGCATTTGGCCTGCCCCCATCGCCTTAAAGGTGGCAAAATAGGGAAGGTTATCGATCGTAAAATTAAAGAAGGTTTGCCCGGCGATAGCAATGCCGATGATAAACCCGAGGATAATCGCAACGCCGAAATTTATCAGGATTCCGGTATTTTTCACGTAATACTTCATGGTCAGCTTTTGAAAGCCCCATGTCGTATAGGCGGCAAGGCCGGTTGCTCCATGGATGCGCTGGCATAAGAGTTCGGGATTTAGACCAGGTTTTGCCTTGACGAGGACAAAAGAGAGCAGATCTCTCTGTTTCGGAGTAAACAATGTCGCTCTGCCATAGGTCGTATAAATAACGGGCTGAGACTGAAAGGTGCGCGCCGTTTCGCATATCCCCGCGACGCAGACGCGATTGTCGTTGAGTTCCAATACATCGCCCACGCGCAATGGAGTATGCGGGGCATCAGGTGTTTTTCCCGGAGCGGCCAGCTTTGTCTCGGCGCCCACTTTATTGACGAAAATAGCATCAGGTCCGCGCAAATCTTCTATGTTTCCTTCGACGATGCGCGGCGGGCCACCTATTAATGTCGCATCATCGATTCCGATTAATACACATGTTTGAAAAATGTTTTTAATAGAGCGCGCCTGGATGAGCCCTTTGTACATCGGAACAGCCCAGTCCACACCTTCCACTCCCCGCACGCGAAAAAGAGCCGTATCTTTTAGGGGCTTTACATCATCAATAAATTGGACGGAGGGGTCCATCACCCAAATATCGGGCTGAGAGGTATCCGTGATAAAGCTGAAGGTGCGCTTCATAATGCCTATGAAAATCGCAGCCTGCTGGGAGATGATGAAAGCGGCAAAGCTCAAACCGACGATGATGCCGAAGTATTTCGCCCTATCTCCGATGAGCATTTTCAAGGCGTATAGGAGCATTCCCAGTTTCCTCCTAAAGCTTTATAGACGGCGATCAGATCTCCTGTGAGGGCCTGCTCGCTTGCCACAAGCGAGCTTTGCGCTTCGATAAGCGCCTTGCGCCCATCAAGCACTTGTTGAGCGTCTGCCAGCCCCGCTTGAAAGAGATCTTGCGTGAGCTCTAAAGAGCTCAGCAGAGCATCCGCCTGCTCTTTAAAGTGATCGCGTCTCTTTTGTTCTTGAAAATAGGCCACAAGCGCACCTTCGACATCTTGCAAAGAAGCCATCACGGTTTGCTCATAAGTAAGCAAAGCCTGTTTCTGCAGGGAATTTTGCACTCGGATATTCGCACGCGTTTTGCCAAAATCGATAAGGTCCCATCGGATCGCAGGGCCAATGCTCCACGCGCGGCTCGAAGGCTTAAACCAGGTGTTTAAACTTCCACTTTCATATCCATAACCCGATCCTGCTAGTTGCCCTCCTGAAAAAGTGATACCCGTCAGGGTAACGCGCGGAAAGAGATCGGCAACCGCAACGCCGATCTGCTCAGTGGCCGCAGCTATCTGCCTCTCGGCGCGCTTAATGTCCGGCCTGCGACGCAACAGATCCGAGGGAAGACCCAAGGGAATCCTGTCCGTTCCTTGAGGAATGGAATGCGCCGTTTGAAAAGTAGAGACCAGCCCTTCTGGCTCTCTTCCCAGCAAAACAGCCAGTCCGTAGATGGTCTGTTTTAGCGAGGTATACAAAACGGGCAGCTGGGAGCTGTCCGACTCGAGCGTGGCTCTAATCGTCTCTACTTGGATTTCGCTGGCAAGCCCCGCATCGAAAAGTACCTGGGTCAAAGCCAGCTCTTCATTGTCCGCCTCTATTTTTCCCACAGTCAAAGCGATGAGCTGCTGCAGAGCGCAAATATTCACATAGCTGACGGCGACCTCGCTGACTACAGAGATCAGGATGTCCTGAGCGTTTTCTTTGGATGCCTCCCAGAGGCGATAGGCGGCATTCTTTGAGCGCCGGTATTTTCCAAACAGATCGAATTCATAAATGGCATCCAAGCCGATTTGAAAGAAGTTTTGAAAGGTGGGCAAAATGGAGCCGGTAGCAGATCCCGTACTTGAGGCGCTGCCGCCCGATGAGGTAAAGAAGTTTTGGCTGTTGCGCGAGCGCACAGCCTCGGCGTTTAAATCGATCTCCGGCCACAAATAGGAGGCTTGAATGCGGTACTGCGCGCGCGCTTGGCTGATTTGCTCAACGGCGATGCGGAAGCTATAGTTGGCGCGCACGGCCTCGGCGATCAGAGAGTCGAGAAGAGGGTCTTGAAATTGCTTCCACCAGTGGCAAAGCGCGCTATCGGGCGCGCTATCTCCCTTTGCCTCTTTCCCTTCTAGGAACTGGCCGGGCATTGCCGTTTCAGGGGTGCGGTAATCCGGCCCCACCATGCATCCGGAAAGAAGGAGAGAGAAGAGAAGGGCCGCCCTATTTCGCATTGGGCTTCTCTTTGGCAAGAGCCGGGGCTTCGAGAAAGACATCTAATATCTGCCCGGCGTAAATGGGCAAGTTGCTCTGAAATCTATAGAGTACTTGCAAGACCCGCGTATCAATTCTCTCGATGATCTGCCCTGTAAAAGAAGCTTTGGGAATGATGTAGGGTTCTATGCGCTCGAATTGCAAAGGAAAATGCATGCTGCTATTGCCGCGCACAAAGGCGGTTGCCCGCGCTCCCTTTTGATAGCGCCAGGCGTCTTCTTCATCGATATCGATCCTCAAGGAAAACGGTTCTATTTTTCCCATCAGCATCAGCGGATACTGCACGGAGCCGTAGGGAATTATGCCTTGCGAGGAAATGGGAACCACATTGGGAGCCACCTCTCCTGCATGAACGTTGACTTGCAGAATTTCCCCTCGGATCGGGGCGCGCACGTAAGACATCTCTATATTGGCCTCCGCTTGAGCCAGCTGTCCCTCGGCGATCCTCAATTGCTCTTCGGCTTCTCTAACAGCATAATAACTCTGTTCGTATTGCTGCTCGCTGACAGCCCTCTTATCTTTGAGTCTTTCGTAAAAGGAAAACTGCACCTGCTGGTTTTCCAAATTGACGAGCGCCGCGCGTATTTGCCCTCGCGCAGTCTCCGCTTGCGCCTCGAAAAAGCGCGTATCGAGTTGAAAGAGCAGATCGCCCGTCTCGACGGCATCCCCTTCGACAACGTGTACTTTGGTAATGATTTGGCTAAAAGGAGAACCTATTGAGATATTGCGCGAAGAGGCCTCTACGATACCCTCGCCGGCAACGTAGTGCGCATAAGGCGAGCGCGCCGGAGTAAAGGGAATCGGAGGCACAGGCGCTTTCTTTTGGCTCCAAAAGACAACGAAAAGCGCTATGATCGCACCAATTAAGGCAATCGCAGGTAAGAGATATTTCCGAGTCATCTAAGAGGCTGTTGTTGAATTTGAATAATTTGATTTTTGATGCATTTTTTGTTCCATTTTTTTGCCTTTTTCGCAGGGCATAGTTGAATTAAGTAGGCCAAGAAGAAGGCAAAATGGGGCAAAAAGCAAGGTGTCCAAATTAATAGTCTCTACAATCGACTTTCTTGCCTTCTCCTTTACAGCGCTTGACATATATGTGCATCGGGATAATCGATCTTCCCTCAATGGAAAAAATGCGATTTTGCTCCTCGTGATGCGCTGAAATTTTGGATAGCCGTTTTTTGCAATCTATTTTCATAAACCCGTTTTCATCTGGTTTCAACTTCTTTTTTTTGATGATCTCTATTTCTTTTTGCGCGGATAATTTTTTAGATAGCGACAGCGCGCTCTTTTTCTTTGTGCGCACTTCGCTTTTCTGCAGTTTGCTCGGAGCTACCTTGTTCGCTTTTATGTGTTTATTAAAATACCCAGGAACTCGCGGAGTATTGGAGGTTTTGAGGACAATTTTTTTAACAACTCTATCGCCATTATTGGTGCGATTGCGCCGCCGAGAGCTGTTGAGTCCTTGAGAAAAAAACAGAGAAGAAATGACATTCATCGAAAAAATAACCGGTTACTTTTAGGTGTTTCGAGATGTTATGCTTAGTAAATTTTTTTGTAAATAGATTTAAACCCGATTGGCTGTTTATCAATATAGGATGTGAGAAAACCCGACCCTTAAGGGTCGGGTTTCCTTCGGAGAAGGATGAGTTTTAAATAAATTAACCAGGTAAAAAATAATAATGACTAATATACCTTCTACCTACGCTTATCTTGATCAATTTTTGAGCCAAACGCCTGGGAAATATGATGAGAACCAGATTCAATTAATGCACGTAGGCCCTTTCCCAGTAAGGGTGAGAAGGATCCTTCTCATATGCGCCTGTTTGGGCGTTGTAGATCTTGACAGGCGAAAGATTCTCGCCGTAGCGCATCTGCAAATAGCGCTGCGTCTGATTGGGAACGGGAATCTCGATCCCATCGAATAGGGCCAGGCGCAGGGGGAAAATAACCTCAAATGGCGTTTCCACCATGTAACGCCTTTCGTTGACCTTCCACCCTTCAAGCATAAACATGCAATTCTCACTCGAAAAGATGTAGTGCACGCTCTTTGCAGCGGGATGAATCGCATACGTATAAATATCGATATATTGCCTTGTGGAACGGATATATACCCGAGCGTAGGTGTTGGGAAGGCAGCGATTCGACCAATCCTCGACGAGATACAAGGAGGAGTCCAATGCATTCAACGCGTGTTTCATGTTGGAGAAATCAGGCTCTAATATCGCAAGGTCCAGATCGTTGTCCCAAGGTATCATGCCTCCATATCTATAAGCGCCAAGGCACGTGCCGCAATCCGCCCAAAAGATAATGCCATGCTCTTTAAAAAGATTTACAATGAGGGCAAATGCCTTCTTCTCTTCGCTAAGATGCCCCTCGTCTTCGGGTCTGCGCTGATATCCTTGGTGGGAAAGCAGCTCAGAGGTGTCGGGATCGCTTAAATCGATACCTTGCGATTGATAGTAGGCGCGATGCGATACAGTCTGCAAAGAGCGCAAAGAATCGACAATCGCCCGATGCCTCTTTTGCACGTCTGAGGAAGCAAATGCCATTCCTTTGAGCAGACTACCGAAAACTACGCTAAAGGGAAGAGAGACGATGGCGGCGGTTGTTCTAAGAAAGAGGTGATCGTGATAGTCAAAGTACTGTTCCACGGCATACTTACCTTCCTCCTCCGCAGGGATGGCGATGCGCCCGGCGAAGATGTAGCGAAAAGGCGTAAGGACGATATTTCCCATTTTCTCGAATCCGTATGCATCTTCCGCGGCCGTATTGAGAAAGACGTTGGAGCACAAAAGATGATAAAAGGTGACGGCGGGTGTTCCAAAATAGATAAACCCGTCTTCGAATTTTGAAAAAAATTGCAATACGTTATTCATACAAAAACACTGAAGCGAAATCCCAACACTTCGGGCCCAAATTCTTTTATTTCCCAATACTTGCTGATTTGACTTATCCACCACTCTTGGGGTTGCAGTGTCAAATGCAGACGCTTGTCGATGAGCTTCCCAAATGGCTCTTTCTGAAGAAAAATCTGCAAAAAGCCCCCCTTTTTTGTGCGCTTTGCCATTTGAGAAAGAGCGGAATCGACATGTTTTTGAGGCAAATGTTCTAACACATCGCAACAATAGATCCAATCTGCAGGTTCCATTGTGTCCGGAAGATCCCAAAGACACGCGGAGGTAAAAGAGAGGCGATCAGGACAAAGACCTGCCGCTACGTCCTCATCCAAGCAGTTGGAAGCAATGTCCACCATGCGCACTCTTAATCCTTGCGTGTAAAAGAAAGCACCAGCCTTTCCCGTGCCGCAACCAAAGTCGATGAGCGATTCTCCTTCATGCATGTGCTGATCAAAAAATTGCAGAAAATCCTTCGCAACCTGTAGACCTGGCGAATGGCAGCGGTACTGAGGGCAGCGCCACATTTCTTCGTATTTGTTTTTTTCTCTTTTTTGCATAATCCTGCATCTAGAGAAGTAAGAAGATACTCTTTTTCACCATGCATTTTTTAAAAATTTTATACAATATTCAGATGCGCAGATTTCACTTGCCCCTCCAAATTGCGCTAATACTCCTGGGCTTTTGGGCAGTAGAGCGCTTTTGCCATAAACAGACAAAGGGATTTAGCCTATTGAAAATTGCTTCCAGCTCTTCTAGATCCGCCGCATGCGAAATCGCATCCTTGCCCTCAGAGAACAAGAAAGAGTTAGACGCCCTTCTCGATCAAACATACCTTTTTCTGGGAAATGGAGGGCAATGCTACGTGTTTTTGAGTCAAGACGGTAAAGCGGTTATCAAGCTCTTCAAGCAGCACCACATCCGCCAATGGCAACTATTGCATAACATTCCCCTTCCTCGAGCCTTGCACCCTCTGCGAGAGAAGCTTTTGAAAAAAAAGAGCCATCAATCCCCGCTGTTTTTCAAGAGCTGTGCGCTGGCCTACGAAAAGTTCAAAGAGCGCACGGGGTTGATCTACCTGCACCTTAATCGAACAAATTATTTTAATAAAAATCTCAAGATTATCGATCCTCTGGGAATTGCACATTTCATTGATTTAGACGCAACTGATTTTGCCATTCAAAAAAGAATAGTCCCTTCTCATGTCCACTTTAGAAAATTGATAAGGGAAAATAATCTAGACGAGGCAAAACGCTGCATTGAATCCCTCTTTGAATTAATTCGAGAGAGAAACCAACAGGGAATAGCAGACCGCGATCCCAATATTCGAAGAAATATCGGCTTTATTTGCGCGCATGCTATTGAAATGGATTTAGGCTCTTTTACAGAGGATGAGGACAAAAAAAGCCGCGACCGCCAATCCCAGCATCTCGCTCGACAAATGCAGAAATTACAAAGATGGCTTTCCAAAGAAAACCGCGAACTCTCTCTTTACTTTTCTGAAAAACTGAAATCTTATTAACTCTTATTACGAATCGGAAGAGGAAAGACAAAATAGGTTATTGTCCACGTCTTTGAAGAGGGTGAAGGAACCCCAAGGCTCTTTTTTAGGAGGATGCATAAATTCTACGCCGCGCCCCTTTAATTCTTCATAGGTCTTTTCTATATCGCCACATGTGAAGACAATGTTGGAAAAAGTTCCTATTCGATCCTCATGCCCCTGCGGAGTAAAGAGCGCAACTTGCGTGTCAGTATTGGGGATTTTCAATTCAATCCAGCGCTGACCTCCTTCAAAGGGGACATCGCAAATGATTGCAAACCCGAGCTTATTATGAAAAAAATCCAAGGCCTTGTCCTGATCCTTAACAGGAATGCTGACGTGTTTTATCCCTTTAATCATTTGAGCTTCCTTTTATTTTGAACAGTCTCTCAAAGCGCTCTTGGGCGCTCTCGTCTTTTATTGCGGGACCTATTCCTAGAAGGACAAAATCCTCGCAAAAATTAGTGCCCCTGCGATCCGAGACGAATTCAGTATTTGGCACCAGGCATTCGTTGGACAATCCCAGCTTGTGGTTTTTACAATTATGGCAGCAGTGCAAAGCGGCCAGGCACTTATCACACACAGCGCGAAAGGAGAGCTTTCCCCACGACGGACTTTCTAATGATGTGCCACAATTCCAACAAAACATGATTTAATATAAAAGGAAGTGTTCCAAAACACAAGAAGATTCAAAAACTCGGCTTTTATACCGAAAATTGAATCTTCTTGCTTTGTTAAATAAAAGCTAAATTGTTTTTATTTTTTCTTCTGTGTGCCAGCCTTTGGCCCTTTTCCCTGTTTTTGACCCTTACCCTTTTTAGCAGGCTTGTTAGCCGCTTTTTTAGCCCCTGGCTTTTTCACAGCGGGTTTTGCCGCTGGAGCTTTTTGTACGGGTTTTACCACTGTCGCTGACTGTGGTTTTGTACTTGGAGCAGGCGCCGCATCATCGGCAAACAGATTTTGTGCACAGAAAGTGGCAATTGTTAAGACGGAAACAACTGTAATTAGTTTTTTGATCATAAAAACCTCTTAGCTGAGTGTTTACTGCTCTGTTTTAAGAGACGAACCCGTGCTCCTTATCCCGAAGAGAAGAAAAAAAATTTTCCAACAGAGATTTACATTAAAATATTTATTTTATTTTAGGACAACACTAATTGTAGGTTTTCTTCTTTTTTTTACATGTTCCGGCGCTGGGATCGGTGCTCAGAGAATCTTGTTGCGAAGCATCATTTTTTATCGAGCTTTCCTCGCAGGAATCCTGGCAGCGCGTAAGCACACCTCTATTCTCAGACGCGCTTAATGCAAAACTTGCCATACAAGCCAAAACAACCAATTTGGAAAACACTTTCAACATAAACGTACCTCCTAAGTACTCATACCAAGTCCTGTACACTATTCTCTTCTCGCGTTCCAAATCAAGAATATTTACTGTTACAGCGTAGAAGAAATTTCGCCATTTATCTATATCTAAAATAACGGGATGGGGTCATGGCTGATTCAATAAATCTTAAGATCGCACTTATTCTAACGTTTGGTTTTGCCTTTGCCGCTCTTTTAGGCTATTTTTCCCATCGCATCAAATTGTCACCGATTTTTGGATATCTCATCGCGGGATACTTAATTGGACCCTTTTCCCCAGGATTCGTGGGGGATAAAGAGACCGCGGAGCAGCTCTCAGAAATTGGGGTTCTCTTGATGATGTTTAGTGCGGGAATGCATTTTAAGTGGCAGGATTTGGTCAAGGTGAGGCGGATTGCCATTCCGGGTGCGATCGGCCAGACACTTGTCGCCACTGTCATCGCGACATTTGTCATGCTGAAAGTAGGCTGGTCGATGGAGGCCGGGATTATCTTTGGCTTAGCCATTGGAGTGGCGAGTACGATGGTCCTCATTCGCGTGCTTTCCGATAACGAGCTACTGACAACGCGCGAAGGCTATGTCGCAGTGGGATGGCTGGTCGTCGAAGACCTCATCACGGTAATCATCCTGCTTTTAATTCCAGCGCTTGTCGTGTATTCCCAGCAAACAGAATTGCTCATCCAGGAAATTGCCTATGCCGTGATTAAAGTTCTGCTCAAGTTTATTCTATTGGCATCGCTGATGTTCACCTTAGGATATAAGTTAGTGACGTTTCTTCTCAAAAAAATCAAAATGATTCAATATCCGGAACTCTTTACGCTTACGATCCTGGCAATTACATTTGCCATTGCCATTGGATCAAATCAAATCTTTGGAACTTCGATTGCCTTGGGAGCATTCTTGGCCGGGATGGTAATGGGGCAAACCCGTTTGCACAACCACGTCTATATCAAAATCACCCCTTTGAAAGACGCCTTTGTCGTAATCTTTTTCCTCTCAGTGGGAATGCTGTTTAATCCTGTCGTCATCGTAAGGGATTTTCCCCTGTTTCTCGCGACACTGGCCATCATTCTCATAGCAAAGCCCCTCGCCGCGTTTGCGATTTGCATTCTCCTGAGGCACCGGCTTCGCACCGCGGCCACCGTCGGTTTGGGGCTAGCCCAGATCGGAGAGTTTTCCTTCATCTTGTCTGCGGAAGCAATGCGCTACAATCTTCTGCCTGCGACGGGATACGATCTTATAGTGGCAAGCGCTCTTGTCACCATCTCCATCAATCCGCTTTTGTTTAAAATGCTGCGCGCATGGGAGAAAAAAAAATAAAAACTCATGTTATGCAGCCGCGCTCAGAGGCTGTGTAACGTGAATTAGTGAAACGCTCCGCGTTGCACATCGGGTTCGGAAGGTGTGCGAACGCGCTTTTTCTCATAGGCGATCAACACAGGAACGATCAGAAACGTCGTGCCGATAACAACCGCTGCCAAGGGGTAAATCGTCGCATTGTACAACGCACTTGTCAGCCCAACCACAAGGGCTGCGATTAACAGCCTTAAGCTCGTAAATAGACTGGAGGTCACTCCTTTGATGCGCGGGAGCAACTGCATGCCTTCCGGGAAATACAGCCCCATGATCCAATTGGCGCCAAAGGCATAAGGCAGCAATCCGGCTGTGCACATCCAGGCATTGCGCGGAGTTATCAGGACTGCAAGCAGAAGCCAAGCAGAGCCAAAAATAATGAGAAAAGTTCCCGCCTTTTTGATTTTATCCGTACCCCATTTGTTTAAAGCGCGGTTTAAGCACAGGCTCCCGGCGACCCAAGCGCCTAAAATGGCTCCTTGAAAAAAGGGAAAAAGCGCTTTGCTGATGCCCAATTCGAGAACAAAAAGGATAGCGGACCCCGAAAGGAAGGCGATGTAGCCTGCAAATAAAAGGCTCATGCACAAGGACAATTGCCAAAATCCCAAACAGCAACAAGCCTCTTTAAAATCGGCAAGCATGGAACCTATTTTCACCGAGTTTCGCTTTTCTTTAGGAAGGGTCTCCTCAAATAACCAGACGCTAACGATAAAACTGATCAGCACAAAAATGGCGATGGCTAAAAAATTAGAGCGAAACCCGTACGCGTGGTTCAAATAGCCTCCCACCATCGGCGCTGCGGCCATAACCAGAGGAATAATGGTATTTAAAGTGCTAAGGGCATTGATCGCCTTTTTATTTTCAAAGGCATCAAAAATGATCGCCGTGCCCAAGGTAAAACAGCCCCCGCTGCCCAATCCCTGAAGAACGCGCCCCGCTAGCATCTGCTCTAAATTATGGGAAAACAGTGTGATCACACTTCCTGCTAAAAATATCCCTAAAGCAATCAAAAGCGGCTTTTTACGTCCGAATGCATCCGAAAGCGGTCCATAGAAGGGCCCGGCTAGACAGATCGCGATAAAATTCCAGGTGAGAAGACTTTGTATGGCGCCTTCCGTCGTATCAAAGGCAGCCATCATGTCCGGAAAGGCCGGCAGGTAGATATCAGTCTCAATGCACGCAGCAACAAAACTGATAATGATAAGAAACAAAAATTTTAATTCTTTAGCTCGGCTCATATTTTTGTTGGGAAACTTAGAAAAAGTTCCTTAAAGGCATCGCCAAATTAACAAAAAAGCTTATTGAAAGAAATGGAGAAAATATTTTAGTTTAGTACATTTTGCTAACCGAACGAGGTTTTATGAAAAAATTGTCCCTGTTTTTAACTACGCTTTGCCTCTTTTCCCAAGCGATGAGCGCCCTACCTTGGGTAGATCTTGAGGATTCCTATCAGGAACTGCTTATAGGAAAGCCCGCCCCTAATTTTACGGCAATGGCCGTTGTACAAGGAAACATCGTAGACACCTTCTCGCTTGCGGATTTTCAAGGAAAGTATGTCGTTCTCTTTTTCTATCCGCTGGATTTTACTTTCGTCTGTCCCACAGAATTGCACGCTTTTCAAGAGAAACTACCTGAGTTTGAAGCGCGCAATGCCCAAGTGATCGCCTGCTCTGTGGATAGCGTTTACAGCCATCTGGCTTGGCTCAATACTCCTTATCTTTCAGGCGGCATTGAAGGAATAGAATATCCACTCGTATCCGATCTCAATAAAGAGATTTCTTCCCAATACCAAGTTCTCGACGCGGACAAATGCGTAGCCTATCGCGGGCTTTTCATCATCGACCCCAAAGGCACTGTCCGACACATGCTCGTCAACGACCTCCCTGTGGGACGCAACGTGGACGAGGTGCTGCGCACGCTGGACGCGATAGCCGCTCACGAAGAGAGCGGAGATGTATGCCCCGCGAATTGGTCGCGAGGAAAGAAGACGCTAAAGCCCACTGCTGATGGACTGATCGATTACCTGCGCGAGTGATCCCCTTGTCTGCACGTGCGGAAAAGCGCAAATGGTGGATTCTTTTTGCCATGACAGCTTCGCTGTCGATGGTCTATGTCGACGTAAGCGTTTTGCCCGTAGCGCTGCCGACATTGAGCCGCGAGCTCAATTACTCTCCCATCGCCTTGCAGTGGATCATTAACGTCTACACTTTGACACTCACCGTTTTTGCCATGGCGGGAGGAAAGTTAGCGCATAGGTTTGGGCTAAAAAAATCCTTCTGCCTGGGGGTTTTGATCTTTGCGCTGGCGTCTGCACTGTGTGGATTAAGCAATCAAGAGTATCAGATCATTCTAGCGCGTGTTTTGCAGGGAATGGGCGCCTCTCTTATGATTCCTTCGCAACAGGCAATCATTTTGGGGACATTCCCTCCCCATCAAAGGGGCAAAGCTGTGGGAATTTTAGTCAGCTGCAGCTCTCTGTTCTTAACTTTAGGGCCTCTTGTCGGAGGAAGCCTTACGCAGTATTTAAGTTGGCGCTATATTTTCTGGGTCAATTTACCCATCGCCGTTTTGGGAGTTGCGGCCGCATGGCTCCTTCTTCCCCGCTTTCCCAAGCACCGCGAGGCTTTTGACTGGTTTGGATTTTTCACTCTGGGGTTGGGCGTCACCTCTTTGATGATCGGGATCATGCATATTCAAAGCTGGGGCTTGCGCTCTATCTTCACATGGCTCTTATTGCTCTTTGGCATCGGGATGATCGCCTTTCTCTGCCGCGCGGAGCAGAAGTCTCGATTTCCTCTTTTCGACATCGCGCTCCTACGCGCCCGCTCTTTTATAGGAGGATCTTTGTGCACGTTTTTCAACGCCTTTCTAGTCATGGTCACCATTTATTGGGCAATTTTCTTTCAGGATATTTTGTACTTTTCCCCCTCCCAAGCGGGATTACTCTCCTGCTTTGCTTACGCGCCCATTTTTTTTGCGGCACCTTTGGCCGGGTTTCTCGTCGATCGCTATGGCCCTCGCCTGCTCGTTGTCTGCGGATTTGCCGCCATCGCAGTCGCGCTTTCCTTATTTATCGTTATTTGTACGCAAGGCATTTTATGGACCCTGCTCCTCAGCTTATTTCTCTTTGGAATGAGCCTGCCCTTTATTTTTACTCCCAGTTTTATCTCGCTAATGGACGAGGTCCCCGCAGAAAAAAGAGGCGTAGCCTCAGGGATGAATTCCACTTTGCGCCAGTTTAGCTCCACCCTCGGCCTGGCTTTTTTCGGAACTCTGTTCTTTCAATGGCACTACTGGAAATTTTCTCAAGGGCTTATGCGCAATGCCTCCATGCGCCACCTTCACCCCCTCTCCTTCGAAGGACTCTCATCGCAAAAACCCTCCGCCTTGCACGCAGTAAGTAAATTTCCCGAACCGACGGCGGCTTTTATTCAAGAACAAATGCTACAATCCTATATTTCCGCATTCCACCTCATCAATGTTTTTGCTATTCTGTGTGCACTGGCGGGGCTTTACGCCGCCTGGCGTTTTTTAAAAAATAAACCCCTGCATAAGAAAGGGTGATGTCGATGAAAAAGCTTATTAAGGGCATTGTTGAGTTTAGAAAAAATCTAACGGACGAAAAACGCCATCTCTTTGCCCAGCTTGCCGTAGGCCAAAAGCCCGACGTCCTTTTCATAGGATGTTCCGACAGCAGAGTCGTGCCCAATCTCTTCGCCTCGACAGAGCCCGGCGATCTGTTCGTTTTGCGCAACATGGGCAACCTAGTCCCTCCCTGCTCTTCCTCTTTGCAAGACGCAAGCGTTTCCGCGGCCATCGAGTTTTCCGTCTATTCCCTTAGCGTAACAGACATCGTCGTCTGCGGGCACTCCGAATGCGGAGCGATGCAGGCGTTGGTCGATGGAAGAGATACCCTCTCCTGCCCACACCTCAAGTCCTGGCTCAAATACGGTGAGGCCGCGCTGCGCACATTCAAGGCCGGTCATACTCTCAATCCTTCCCTATCGGAGCATAATCAAGTCTCCCAGCTCAACGTTTTAGAGCAGATGCAGCGCATCGCCGAGTATCCCCATGTGCGCGAGGGCTTAGAGAAAAAGAAGCTGCGCATCCACGGCTGGTGGTTTGATATTGCCAAAGCCGACGTCTATTGCTATGAAAAGAGCCTCAACCAATTCGTTCTCATCGACGAGAGGGAAGCCGCATTGATCTTTAAGCGCATGGAATAGCCCTATGTCTATAAAAATTTCTATACTCTACGACAATCGCAGCCACGATCCGCACTTGCAAGAGGGATGGGGATTTTCTGCATTAATTGAATCCGATGGATATAAAATTCTTTTTGACACTGGAGGAGATGCAAAGGCCTTTGCCGCCAACGCCGAAAAGATGCAGATCCCCTTTTCGCAAATCACACATCTCGTTTTTTCCCACCGTCATTGGGACCACATTGCCGGCTTGCTGCAAGTTGTAGAGGCGCTGAACAAGGACGCCCTCTTATATATTCCCCGCGGCTTTCCCTGGCTTCTGGCCAAAAAAGCGGCCTCTCGCCTCAAGACGACGCGCGTAAAGGACTCTATGCCTATTGCCCCTCACGTCTTTTCCCTGGTACTGCGCGGTGGATTTTGGCTCTATGAACAGGCGCTGCTGCTGCAAACTCCTTCCGGCATTGGCGTTCTCACGGGATGCGCGCATCCTGGAATCATCGCCATCATTAAACAAGCGCAACGTTATTTGCAAAAGCCCATCGCCTTTGTCATCGGAGGCTTTCACCTTCTCTATACCTCAGCAGAGCACTCTGAAAACATCGTTAAAGAATTTCAAGAATTGGGAGTGCAAAAGGTCGCTCCCTGCCACTGCTCTGGGGAGCATGTGATCCGCAAATTTGAAAAGGCCTATGGGTCTAACTTTTTAAAGGTGGGCACCGGAGCTGCGCTTACATTCTAAAGCGCGCTTGATGATTTCCGATTCATCGGCATCGACGCGATTTATCCGTTTGCCCTGCTGTTGCATAAGGGAGATTAAGTGTTGCGGCTCATGCCATTCGATGATGCTGGTCCCTTCAAAATCTTCGGTATCGCGCAGCTTAGGGTCCCACTCGATCAACTCGCAAGCGATGTATAGAGTGGTTTTCACAAAAGGGTGAGCAAATCCTGGAAGATCGCCGGAGAGCGATCCTAAAAACCCAATGGGGCGAGCCGTCGCTCCAAACTCCTCCATCAGGCCGCGCTGAACGGTCTCCACAGGCGTTTCATCATTTTCCATGCTTTCGCGCATTAAGATATAGACGTCCTTTCCACCAAAGCTTTGAGGAAAGCGATGACAAGCTATTTTGCCCTCTTCGTTAAATAGAACGGCGCCAATAGACAGATGGTAAGGCTGGCGAGCGCTGGCTTGGAAAAACGCGTTGCTCGAGGCGGTGTTTTGAGCCGCGCACGAAAAACACATCGCCATTAAACTCGGTAAAATAGATTTTAAAGACCACATAGTAGCTTACATGCTAGCAAGAAATTGATTTCTTAGCTATGGGAGAATCGTCACTGTGGCGGTGTGGAAGTTATAGTACCCCCCCTTGATAAGCAGAGCCTTCTTGTCTATGAGCTTCTTGAGTGGAGGATAGGCTTGCAATTGCTTAACGACAGATAAGACGTTTTGCTTAACAGCATTTTCAAGAGTATCCCCTGACATTTTTTCCGCTTTATCTACAGCGGGTTCAATCAAAGAAGCTATGGCTTCAATTCCTTCGATCTGATCGTCGAGAACTGCTTTAACGGCGCCGCAATTTTCATGCCCCAGTACCACGACAAGAGGAGCATGCAAATGCACAGTGGCGTATTCCGCGCTACCCAGTTCGATATCCCCTGCGACATTGCCCGCAACGCGAATGATGAAGAGATCGCCAATGCCCTGATCGAAAAGAATCTCCGGCGCAACGCGCGAATCGGAACATCCTAATATAACAGCGAAGGGCTCTTGCATTTTTGCCGTTTCTTGCCGCCTTTCCGTCGTGCGGTTGGGATGCTCTGATTTATCGCTGATATACCTTTGATTCCCTTCTACGAGGCGCTGAAGAGATTTTTCCCCCTTCGTCTCGGCTTGGACACATGCCATTGCGGAGAGGATGCATAAACAAATACCACTGACAATTTTATTCATAAGGAACCTATCTCAAAATTTTAAATATTTGATTTTTTGATGCATTTTTCTTCAGATTTTGAGACCACTTTGCAGGACATACTTGCATAAGTAGGCCAAAAAACGGTCTCAAAATGTGACGAAAAAGGCGCGAAAAGCAAATGTTTGGAATTTTGGGATAGGTTCGTAAGCCCTTCGTTATAATACTTTAGAAAAGCTCAAATTAATTCATCAGTATTTTGAAAGTAAAGAAAAACCTAAGAGCCATGCTACTGTCAACTTTCGTTTGCACCATGTAATCAGAATTTAATTTACATGGTGCAAACGAAAGTTGACAGTAGCATGGCTCTAAAAAACTTCGTTCATCGCAAGGGTATGCTTGGGAGAGGACGCGGCGTATCCATCGTTGAAACTCAACACGACCTTCTCGGGATAAAAGAGGACGCGGTGCAGGGTGATATAGGAATTCACAAGAGGCGTCAGCTCCAAGGCATTTTCGACTAGTTTATTCCATTCAATCTGTTCCGGGGGAATGGTGCGCACGGCATTTTGGAAATAGCGCGTTAAGAGCTCTGTTCTCTTTTTGCTATTAAAATAGCCTTTTTGGCGCTCGGGATATTTCCAATTCACAACGAGCAGAGGATCTTCATCTTGCAGCCGCCGAATATAATCTTGTCCGTTGGGCCCTTGATATAGGGAAATGCACTCCCCTTCTCCTCTTTTGTCCATAAGCGTTAAATGATATTCTCCCAAAGGCCGCACCTTTTTTGTCCACTCTTCCGCCTCGCGCACCGTGCGGTTGTTTTCTAACAGAGCGCGATTGTAAAAGAGAAGCGGCAGTCCTCGAGCAGTGTCCGTTTTTCCCGGAGCTACGTTGGTAATCACCGCCAGTCCATGCTGATTCCATCCCGTAATGGGGCCGATCAAGCCGGGAACTCCCAGGAAAGCGATATTTTGCGGCTTGTAAACGACCACGTAAGAATCTCTTCCTCCCTCTCCAAATCCACACCAGTCCATCGTCCTTGCGGCTATCGGACCATTCTTGGGATCGCGATGCAAGATCGTCGTGCACGCCATCCCGGTAAGGGCATTAGCTTCAATAGGGCTTCTTCTCTCTTCGCGCTTAGGTTGAAAGTGCTTAGAGTCCGCTATTAAATGGATTAACAGCACATCGTCTGCGCTCATCGAAGTGGCTACATTGACCTCTTTAGCCCAGCGGTTATATCCCTCGCTAAGCCCCGCCATCTCTTGTAAATAAGCCGGCGGGATCTGCTTTTTTAAGTTTGCCAAAGTCTGGGGAAGATCCACTGCCCGCGGATGGCGCAGTAGCGAACCCACAAGCATGTCCAAATTTCTCTTCAAGACGTGGATATGCTTTCCCATCAGATATCCATGCGCCTGACCCGCTTGATAAGGATTATTTCCGTCGAGTTCTAAAATGGGAACATCGCCGCGGTAATATAGCCTTCCGCCCAGACACGCTTTTTCTTGAAAGGTGTGCTGCTTGGGGTCCCATTTCGTGCAGGTGATGTATTTGAGGAAAAACCAGCTGATGAAGGTAGAGGAAATGAGAAGACCGCCCGCAGCGCCGATAACGCAAGCAACCGTAAAGCCCATAACCGGCAACAAAAAGGGAATCGAGACAAAAGCCGCGCACCCCAAAACAGCATTAAAGACCTGTGCCGTTTTTACAAGCGTCGGGTGATCATATATCCGTTTGGTAATAGGAGCATAATTATTTTGTTTATTAAATTCTGATATATAAATATCTGTAGCTGTAATAATCTCACCTAACTTTATTTTCAGACATTATAACAAAAGGCAGATTAATGAAGAAATAATATAACGATAGCGTATTGAAAAACTCAGTTGATCAAAAAAGATACTCTTTGTGAGCAAAAAATAGCGAAGAAAAACAGGATAAGAAAAAATATGCAGGATGATGATGAATAATGTTTACCTTACTCTGCATTGACGAGAGCCATTTTGATCTATACACAAATGAACTCAAAAGTTGGTTTTTGGCTGTGTCAGCTTGGCAGCAAATTTTTAGTCTTCACTTGCGCCTTGCTATTCAGCAATGGTCGCTCGTGCCAGGCGCAAAAATTGGCGCCGCATCCTTGCCAAAATTCCAACTTTTGAATTCATTTGTGTATATCCTGCACATCCTACATATCTTTTTCTTATCCTGTTTTTTTTTGATTCATATTAACTTTTCTTGGGTATAATTTATTGTTTATCGAACTTTTCAAGTAAAGCAACTGAAGCTATGTTGTTTATGAAAAGCGAAAGCCAGTTAAGCGGCATCCCGCGAAATAATTTGCGCATTCCCGCTAAGGAAACAAGTTGAGAGTAATTAAGCCCGCCCACCGTGTGCTTTGCGGTATTTGCCACATCGAAGGGAGCTGAGGCTGCGCTGACGATAAGACTCACTTGAATTCCTGTCTTAACGAGTTCGGCAAGCGACAGAGCACCTTCCTCTTGCGATTGGCTCCTGAGTTTCTTTTGTGCGACGAAAAAAGTCGTCCAAGTAACCGATCGTTTAGCAAAATAGGTAGGAAATCCCCGAGTCTTATTCCATTGCATTTTAAAAATAGAGGGCGTTGTACCCGTGTGAGCAGCCTGCTGTTGTATTGCCTCTAAGGGAAATGTGGTGAGAGAGTGTATTAAAGCTATAGAGAGCCCCGTAGTAACGTGTTGCTGGGTCTCCGACAGATTAAAGCGCTGTAAAAAGAGGGGAAGTTTAATCATCACAGGCCAGCACCACACTTCTTTTGAGCTTCCCTTCAAGATCTCGGCAAATACTCCTTTATAAAAGGCTTTTGGACCTTCTTGCCGATATATTCTTTTAGCTATCCGAGAACAGTAGATCGGCGTGTCGGAATTTTGCTGCCTGGTTGTCACTACGCGCAAAGGGCGCGTGAGCATCTCGACGCCGATTCCCCTTCCCACGCCGAACAAACTGATATCAAGAAGACTTGTTTGCCGAGACTCGATAGTCATACACACTCCTCCAGTTAATCATTAATAAGATGCTGCTTGCTATGGCAAGCGCCATCCAATACCAGCAGATGCTAAAGATCCACCCTGTCTTTTGAAACAGCCAAAGGGATATTGCTGCAGTGGGACTGCCCAGAAGTTGATAGCCCAGAGCATAGCCTAATGAAATAACGATATACCGCTGTGCAGGAGGAACTAATTCCTGTACCCAGGCGTGAAAAGGAGCAAAAAAAGCCACGCCAAAAGTAACAAGGCATATTCTAATTACAATGATTCCCGGCAAAGTTGCATTTTTTAACAGCAGGAACAAAGGAATGGCGCTGACCGTGACGCCAAGAGCAGCTGAGAGCATGAGCACTTGTCGTGAGATCTTGGATGCAAGCCAACCAAAAAAAGGCAAAGAACAAACATCAAGCAGCAACAAATAGCTATTGATTCCCATGATTTCCACCTTCGTATAAGAAGAAATCAAGGGGATAAAGCCATTGATTAAGACAAGCGAGATAGTGTAACAGGCGCTGGCAAATCCAGAGTGGATGGCAATGTGTAAAATGAGTTTGCGCAACTTCCAAAGAGCACTTCCCAAAGGAACATGTGAGGGCGAAGAACTCAAAGGAGGAAAAGAAGTGCTGCGCCGAAAAATACATCCAAAAAATGCGGTAATACACCCAAAGAGATAAAGCCAGCGCCAGCCATGATCGATGGCGTGATAGTGGCTTAGAAGAAAAACGCCAAAAGAAGCTAAGAGATGTCCGCCCATTGTGGACGCGCTATATAGGCCACTTAACCAGTCGTGATGCTTTAATCGCGCATTTTCTAAAACCCAAATAGCTCCTCCCATCGTCTCTCCCGCCGCTAGAAAGTTCTGCACAATTCGCCCTAAGCAAAATAAAAGAGGAGCGAGAATCCCGATTTGCGCATAGGAGGGAATCAGGGCGAAACAAACAGAGACAAAAGACATGCCCGCAAGAGTTAAAAACAGAGCACGGCTTCTTCCATAAGCATCCCCAATATATCCAAAAACAAGAGATCCAATCGGCCGCGCTAACATTCCCAAGGGAATCATCGCATAGGTTAAAATCAAAGCAGTAATAGGATCCTGTTGGGGGAAAATGAGCGGTGCTAAAAAAGGTGATAAGCAGCCAAAAAGAGCCGTATCATAATGTTCAAAAAAATTACCCAGGTAGGCAGTCCACACTGCGCGAGGAAAAATAGTCATAAACTAACCTGCTGCTGGATAGCTGCAATTTCGCAAGCGGTAAAATAGGGATCCTCTTGACCCATTAGACCGCCTGCCATAGCCATTCCATCCCCTTTGCGCAGTTCTTTATAGAAAGAGCGCGCATGATACGACTCAAGGCCGCCTATAGCGACAATGGGGTGACGTGCGTTGTTAAGGGCCTTATAAAATCCTTCCATTTCCCACAAGTTGTCATTTTTAGGGCATGTACGTTTTGAGGCAAAGACCTTAACGCTCACATAATCAACACATCTGCATTGATTGGCTTCAAAAATTGCGTTTAGTGTTTTTACTGGAATTCCAATGATTGCCTTATGACCAAGATTTTTTCTGGCTTCCGCAGGAGAAAAAGGTTCTTCTAAATAGACGCCTTCTGCACCTACTTCCTGAGCGGCTTTAATAGATTTGCTAGGATCCCGCAAATTGATAAATAAAGGAGTATCCTTAAGAATATTCCTCATTTGATCAGCTGTTTTCAAAGCCGTGGAAAAATCGCTCTCATGATCACGCAATTGGACGCATGTCACACCACCCTCGACAGCGCGGCGCACTTTCCAGAAAAAAGCGCTCTCCTCTTTAAAGGAAGGGCGATTAGCGACCAGATATAATGATAGCCTAGCCGGCAAACGCTCTGCGTGAAGGTATGGGTTGCAAATTGAAGATAAGTAACGACAGACAGCTGCCATCTCGCCCTCCGGGATTGAATTGTGGAAAAAACCACCACGGGGGAACGAGAAAAAGAAAATATATTAGATAACTGTTCTTCTGCATTCACACTTCCTACGCTGGCATAACCCAGATCAGGTAATAAGGGACTCTCTCAGCTCGAAAAAACTGTTTTTTCGAGCACCCCTGGTGTTTAAAGGAAATTAGTTTACATTACGGATGGCTTTTTTCTCAAGAAGTAATACGATTCGCAAAAAATAAAGTCCTATTTGACAAGAAGGCTACATATGCCGATCGTAAGGCGCGAATGAAGACCAAAAATTTGTTGCTAAGCCGCCTTGCCAGCTTTGTATTTGAAACCAATGGTGATATGAAAGGGATATTCTGCCGGCGGCAGTCCATATTTTTTTCTAATCTTCTCTAATTCGGGAACATCTACAGTGATGAGATAGAGCTCCTCTACTTCAGCTAACTTAAGAGGATGCACGACTTGGCATTCTTGAAGTGTAAAATAAATCCGCTTCCCACATTCTTTGATTTTTCCCAAGTGGTATTTTTCCACTTCATTGGGATATATGACGGTAATGTGAGCTCCTGCGGAATCGGGCAAGCCAAAATAGGGCGGCTCTTCAAATCCCTCATCAGAAATAAAGTGTATGAGTTTATAGATATAACCAGCATCGATGGCAACGAAAACAAATCCGTTGCGCTCTTTTAAAATACCCCAATGCGGCAAATGTATTTCAGCATAGCGCAACACTTCTTTGCCCGCAGGGGCTTCCTGAGCGTGACAGCATAAGCTAATGGATAAGATGAGAAGAAAATAAAATCGCATATTATTATAGTTATAATATGAGAACAGCTCTTTTCTATGCTTTATTTTTTTGTGTAGCTTTTAGCGCTCTTGGCACTGTTGTTTGTAACACAGAGCACTTAGAAATCACATGTACTGAGGAAGATCTTCCCGCTTGCCGCTTTCTCCTCGTTGAGAGCGAGAAGATGTACGAGCGTCTAGCCCGAGAATTTGATCATCAATTTAAAGAAAAAATCCAAATCCATCTTTATCCCAATCTTATTTCCTTGCATCAAGCAATCAATCAACAGAAGGCTCCCGATTGGCTTATTTGCACACACGGATCTCCCATTCATATCGTTTCGCCCTACAATCCCGGCCCCTATCATTCTTGCCAAACGGCAACCAAAGCCTTATTAAAGGCTGTGATCGAGAGGTTTATTTACGATAAGTTTCCGCAATGCCGCGCGCCCTGGTGGTTAATTGCGGGAATCACAGCAAAAAAAACGCAGTGGCCTTATTCTCACCCTCGCGCCTCCTCTTTTCCTGGAATTAGAGAATTAGAATCTGCTACCTACGGAGATCCCGGCATGGGCTGGTATGCGCTTTCCCTCACCTCATATATCGAAGAAAAGTGCTCCTCGCCCTTCTCGAGGACTTTTCTAGCCTGGAAGAGGCCTTGCAAATTTCCAAGGAGAAATTAATTCTCGAGTGGCACAGAGATGTTCACTGAATTTAGAGAACGTCTCTCAGTTTTTGGGCCAACACTCCTCGTAGGAAAAATCAAATTCGTCTTCGAATCCAAAGACTTCCTTTTTAAAGCGTTCGCGCTCTCCCTGGCTGGCGGTTTTGTCGATCGCTTCCATCTCCTCTTTTGTGAGTTCAAAATCCCAGATATCGCTATTTTCTTGGATGTGGAGCGGATTTTTGCTGCCCGGCAAAGGAATGCAGCCATGCTGGACGATCCAGCGGATCGCCACTTGCGCGGCAGTTTTTCCATATTTCTTTCCCGTTTCTGCAAGGAAGGGATCGCGGCTGAGGCGACCGCGACCTAGTGGTGCCCAGGCTTGCACGCCAATTCCATGCGCTTTGCAGAAGGCAAGCAGCTGCGGATCGTAAAAGTGGGGATGCATTTCATTTTGCACCCAAGTAATGGGAACGCCCACTTCGAGCGCTCTTTTGATATGATTTATAGAAACGTTGCTCAATCCAATGTGGCGTATCTTTTTAGCCCGCCTTAGCTCTTCCATAGCAGTCAGAGTCTTTTCAATGGGGATTTCGCTGTTGGGAAGGTGCAATAAATAGGCGTCGATATAGTCCATTTGCAGTTGCTCAAGGGCTCTTTCGAGATCCTTGCGCAAATCATCCGGCTGCTGTTCATCGCGCCACACCTTGGAAATAATATAGAAATCCTTCCGATTCCATTCCTTAAACGCTTCTGCGATCCCTTCGAAATTTTTATAATACGTCGCTGTATCGATAATGCGATAGCCATTTTTAGCGGCTGTATCCACCGTTTCGGCATGCATCTGCAAATAACTTCCATAGCCTACAAGGGGATACTCCCTCTTTTCGATCCTGCAAACACCTTTCTCAATATCCACTTCAACCTGGCTGGCGATTAAACCCATCATTCCCCTCATCATTAATGCTATTACACCAAGGTGTCTAATCACGGGCTATCTCCACGGCAGCTGCATTTCTTTTCCCGCCACGTCGTAGATTTTAGAATCCAAGCCGAGGACTACGATCTGCTCGGTGTCCTCCTTCCCTACGTTAAAAAGCTGGTGAGGAATCCGCGCCGGACACACGAGTGTTGCAGGAGCTGTGCACTTAACTTCCTGATCCCCGATGACCGCCAGGATTTCTCCCTTGAGCAAAACAAAGATCTCTTCACTCTCATGCGAATGCCTGGGCGTTTTGGATCCAGCGGCAATGCTAGATTTCCAAATTTCGAAATTATGGCAGCCCATCGCCTTAGAAGCAAGTGGCCTATACACATTGCCATACATCGCAAACGGTTTGACCTCGCTATGGGGAAATACGTATTTCTCCTGAGCGGACAGTACCGACAAACACGAGATGGCGCATAAAATCCAAAAATTTTTCATGGACAATCTCCTAATGTATTGTATCGCATTTTGCAGCGAGGATAAAATCGCTCTCCGTAAGGCCGTTGATCTTGTGCGTCCACAGCAGGATCTTGACCTTTCCATAGGAGAGAAGAATATCGGGATGATGTCCTTCGCGTTCGGCGATTTCCCCTACTTTATTCGTAAAAGCTAATGCATCGCGAAAATTGGGAAACGCATACTCTTTTTCCAAGTGGTGTTCTTCGACAACTTTCCAACCATGGCCTAACTGTCGGTGCAACTCTGCCAGCTCCTCTCCCTTGAGAGGCGGCATTCCCCCTTTACAGGGAACACAGGATTTTTTGGAAAGATCGCTCTTAGATTGCATAATCCCATCCATTTAGGTCACAGTTATAGAAAAGATTGCCATTGAAAACCACAACAAAGATCGGATACGCTACTTTTTATGCTTTGGAACCGCCTTTCGGCTTTTTTTCTTTTTTTCTTTTGCTGGAATACTCTTTTTTGCGAGGAAATCCCCGTGTACGCACCGCCACTGATTTCGCCTTCTAAACGGCACATTCTCTTAACCGGGCACCCGGGAATGGGAAAAACGACAATCGTTAAAAAAGTGATCCAAGCACTGCCGCACTGTGTGCAAGGCGTGTATGCCGATTCTTCTTTTGTTTGAATCAAGTGATTTTTTTGTAAATGTTTCACTCTAATTTGCATATGCTTCAAAGGCGTGTAGCCATATCCATCTACTGTAGTTCTGCTTGCGCTTGCTTGGACTAAAAGACTAATGGATGATAAGGGAGCACATCTTGCAGCATAGTGCA
This sequence comes from Rhabdochlamydiaceae bacterium, assembly GCA_036493355.1. Classification (GTDB taxonomy): domain Bacteria; phylum Chlamydiota; class Chlamydiia; order Chlamydiales; family Rhabdochlamydiaceae; genus JABDFI01. The sequence continues at coordinate 1,130 of DASXPV010000033.1, read as the reverse complement.
AAGGCTGTGCTTCTGGGAAGCCGTTCTCCGCCTTGCTCGTTCTAACGTGCACATCGGCTTTTTCTTTAAGTAATCGCTTAAGAATTTTGGGATACAAGGACGCGCTAAAAATCGCAAGAGGCGATAAAGCCACACAGGCGCGTTTTATTAATAAATACCTAACAATCGGATCGTCTCCGGCTACGCAAGCTTCATCCAAAGGCCTCAATGCATTTTCAGGAGAAGGCTTATAATTTAAATCATAGTTAAAATCACACAAGAGTTTAACTACATTCAGATGTCGACCATAAATGCCATAACTCATCGGCGTTACAGGCCAATTCCGGCTGACAAAGGCATACTTGTCGGCCTTGGCCATTAACAATACCTTCAACACAGCTTCATGTCCCAGTTTAGCAGCCTTATGCAAAGCGGTCTCGTTAGTAAATTGACATCTGGCATCGGCAGAAACGCCTTGCTGTAAAAAGTGAGCGAGTCCTTTCTCTTGTCCTCACTCTGCAAAGAAAACGACAGCAGCGCGATCCCGTTGCATTTTGAGCACGGCGTGAGAAACCCATCCATCCTTTTTAATTGTTTCAGTTACTACTTTAGCAACTGATGGCAAAGCAACCCCTTGTTCTCGAACAAAACAAGCAAAAAGAGTATTGCTAAGCTCCTTTCGGCCATTATCAGAGGACGGCGATGAAAAACTCACCGTATCCGGTTGCTCCGGTAAAGATGCTCTTTCAGAAGGCAAAAAGCCAAAAACACCTCCAACTGTCAAACTTGCCATAAGCTCCTCCAAAGGTTAGCACTCGGAACAAGTGTATTCCTCGCGTTCAAACTATTAACCCAACTTACCCCCTATCTTGCCTGAGAGCTGAGCGAAACGCACGATCTACTGCGTTTCGCTCAGCTCTCAGGCAAGATAGGGGGCAAGTTGGGTTATTAAAGATCAAATTAAACGGATGGAGTGCTCCCACAAAAATTGAGCCTTTGTTTAGTCTATAGTGATTTAAAACAAGATTGAGAAAAATATGCAAGGAGGCTGCGAAAATTTTTTGTCTGGAGCGAGCGACCATTGTACGAGTACAAGGCGCGAGCGAAGACGAAAAATTTTCTGCAAAGCCGACGCGGGAGATTTTCTCAAT
>DASXPV010000032.1:0-45319 GCA_036493355.1 Rhabdochlamydiaceae bacterium | reverse complement strand
AAAAAACGTTGGCAGGTGGAACGAGCGATTGCATGGATGCAAAGAAAGTTCCGAAGACTTGTTGTCAGATGGGAACGAAAAACTAAATTTTGGGAAGGATTTCTGATGTTCGGGATCATTAGATTTTGGATCGGAAGATTATCGGGATAGATTCATGTGAAGAGGATAAAAAATTATCTTTAAAGCCTACCAATCAAAAGTTCGTAATGTAACCAGTAACTGGAGATTTCTTTTTCCTCCCCAAATTAGCTCTGGAAAATGCCTAATTTTCAAACCAGAGACTCTTTACATTTGTGTCTATTTATCCTCTTTTTATGCTACAATTGCTATTCAAATTCAGAGAACGTTTCTAAGATTATGGATTAACATCAAATGCACGACCAACGTTTATCAATATTGATTATTGGAGCGGGACTTGGCGGATTGGCTTTGGCCCAAGGTCTTGCCACGGCTGGATTCAACGTTACGGTTTTTGAAAGAGACAAGAGTCCTACAAGTCGAGCGCAAGGGTATCGGATTTCAATTCGATCACTGGGAAAGACCGCATTGTCTGTGCTGCTGACGCCTGAAAAAATGAGCCGTTTATCTTCGGCTAAGATCGCTGATGTGGGTGATGGATTTACCTGTGCGAATGAAAAAATGCAGCCTATTTTCACAATTTCACAGGGGCAGGATGCTGCTGTCCAGCTACTGCGTTTTGAGCTGAGGAGCCTGTTACAGGAAGGCATCAACATTGAATGGAATAAACGCCTTATCAAATTTGAAGACAAAGGCGATCAAGTGATTGCTCATTTTGAAGATGGTTCGTATGCTGCTGGAGATTTCTTAGTGGGATGCGATGGGGGAGCATCAACTGTAAGAGAACTTTTACCTTCAGTATATGGAAATCGCCTTGGATCGATTCCAGAGGTCATTGATAGTAACCGTGTTGTCTTAGCAGGGCAGATTGACCGAACAGTGAAATGGGACAGGCTTCTTCCATTAAACAAAAACGGGTTAGTTCGTTTTGTAGGACCCAATTCGCATTCCTTCGGTGTATGCTTTTCAGAACGAGCTGATAGAAGTCCTACGGTTTTCTGGGCACTTTCAGAAGAAATAAAAAATCGCGATGCCACTTGGTATCAATTTGATCAAGGATTGGAATGTTGTAAACAAATATTAGATCATTGTAAGCAGCTAATGAAAAATGAATCTTGGCATGAGAATTTAAAAAAGCTGGTGTTCGATACTCCAGCGGAAGCTATGATGACGCCTTGGCTCTTACGCACTACTCAATTTCCTGACGCTAAACAATTTCCGATGGTTCCTTCAGGTAGAGTTACCCTCATTGGCGATTCGGCTCATGCTATGCCTCCAGATAAGGGCCTGGGAGGAAACAATGTACTTGAAGATGCAAGACTATTATCGACTCTACTTACTTCCTCGCCAAAGCCTATTGACTGGCTTAGTTTAACAGAAGAATTTGAAAGACAGATGTTTGCTAGAGCTAGAAAGGCAGTTCAGGAATCTAATAGTGCAGCAGAGTCCTTTCGCACTATTCGTTCTCTTTCTGAAAGCAAATGATTTGTAAGTTGCTGTATTTTAATTTTTAATTTGTGAAAAAATGCTCCCAAAACAAGAGTTTTATTTTGTTCGTCATGGACAAACTGATCATAACATCTTGGAAGGAAACAACAAGGCGGATCATCCTCTAGATATTTCGCTAAACCAAAAGGGAATAGAGCAAGCTTTAGAAATTGAACCTTTAGTGGCGCTTTTGCCAATAAAAGTAATTTGCACAAGCGGGATGAAGCGAGTTCAAGAAACGAAAAATATCATCGTTAGTTGCTTACAAGCGCCTCATTATGAGATAGTGGATCTTGGTGAGTGTTCTGCTGTCGTCTGGAGAGAAATGACCGGCTTGGGAATGTATGCTTCTCTTCCTACCCATGGCCCTTCCTTTCTATTTGTGGAACAAGTTCGAAGAGGTTTATGCCAGGCTCTCTCTTATCCAGGTCCTTGTCTGATCGTATCTCATGGAGGTGTCCACTGGGTTATCTGCTCCTTAATGAACATTACAAACCATGGATGGATACTTGAAAACTGCGGCCTTGTGCATTTTTCGGTGGATGCAAATCAAAAATGGATTGCTACGAAATTGATGTGAAACTCAAACCATTGGTGTTTTTTTTGAGGTTTTCACCTCATTTTTATTTCCACAAGGTTAACAATCCATGATGGTCAGAAAGAGCCTCAAAGGGTTCTTCAATAGAAAATAAGAGGATTTTGTCCTGTTTTACAGGTTCATTATTTCCAGATTCCTTTAATGCTACACAATAATCGAGTAATTCAAAAATAGGACTAATATTAGAACGCTCAGAAGAAGATACGTGCACTAAATCGTTAAAATAATCGGTCTGAGTTGCATTAGCTTCAGTAACTGCCGATTGGCCACGCACATAAGGAATGGAATACAGTGCTGACAACCCCCCTGTCTCAAATTCTTTGGAGAACGCATTGATATTAAGATCTCCCATTAAAAATCCTCTTTCACTTGTGCGTAGTAGTTCCGTACACAGTGCAAGCTGCTCCTTTCGAATCTCTACGCCCATTTCAGAGCCATGTTGCATGTGGGTTACGACAAATGTCCAAGTTTTTCCATTTAAGGGCACTTCTGCCTTAATTGCGCCTCGCTTAGCTCCCCCCTTTGCAGGAATGCACCGCGCAAAGGGAGTAAAACTGACATTCTTTAGAGGAAGACGGCTTGCCACAAATAAACCACTGCTAAAGCCCATTTCCGCAGGATCCAGTGTGCCAAACAGATTACCTGCGTCGTACACGAAATAGGAGTATTCTGTTTTTAAGCCTTCAACAAGCGCTGCCATCACTTTTGGGTCCCATACTTCTTGCAGAGCGACCACATCGGCATTAGTTGCAAAGATCTTGGTCACAATCTGATAAATCCGATCAGGCCAAGGAGAAACACCTCCATAGAGATAGGAAAGACTATCCGGAAAACAAAGGATATTCGCAGTAAACGCTCTTAATGTAGCTGTTAGTATTTCCTTTTTTTGAGGAAATTGCAGACTTGCATAATTGTCCTTTCTGTAGCCATTGAGAGTCTGTAAACTCGGATTATTCGTTGCCACTGAGGTGAACAAGATCTTTTTGGTGATGTCTCTTTGCAAAGGAGTGAGCAAGCTTGCAGTTAGTCCATTGGCCTGGAAAGTATCAATGATGCGGTGTTCTCGCAAGCGATCGCTAAAATAGGATTGCATTTGTAAAAAGGTACGTTCTGCTGCTGCTTTTAGAGCTGCATCCGTGGATAGACTGGCAATTTGCTCGTAAAGCAATTTTAAACTAAAAAAGCGAGAGCACACAGCAAACCACGCGTCGTAAGCCTCATTATAATGCTGAGCCGCGCTTGCATTGACAAAATGATCTAATCCATTGTCTACAAAAGAAAAGAATTGCTTCTTTTCCTCGTCGCATTGAAATGCAGTAGGAAAAATATCTGTCACAATATAGGGAAGAGAGGTTTGAGTCGAGGCGTAAGGGGATATGAGAGCTGCTTCCGATTTTACTAAAGCAGTGCCGGCTTCCATTTGCCATGAGAACATTGAAAAAAGTACCCAAAAAGGGAGTAAAATAGATAAAATATTTTGAGATAAGGAATACATAGTTTTAACCGTTTGTACTTGCGACCTAAGAGACAGACTCTAAGTCTATAAGCTATTGATCGATAAACGCAACAAGTCAGTCATAAAATTGTAATATCTAGAAGGGGAGCAGATGAGACTATATGCAATGATGATAAGTTTTGTTCTTTGCATTCTATCAGCAAGCAGTTATGGCGATCCATTGAAAGTCATCTTTTTGGGGGAATCTTCTTCACAGGACGATGTTTGGCTTTATCGTGTGGAATGTATGCGAAAAGCGGCAAATGAGATAGGCGCTGACTTTCACTTTGATTTTGCGCAAGGAGATTATCAGCGGCATGCGCAATTAATTGAAGAAGCAGTAGTTCAAGGAGTAGATGCGATTATTAGCCCTATGTGGGATGGCATTCCCTATAAGCAAGCACTAGCAGGAGCTGTACATCAAGGTGTTTTTGTGTATGGGATGCTGGGTGTGGAGCCTATGCGTCTGTTATCTGAAGACATCTCAGTTAGTTTCGGATATGTAAATGCTGATTGGAAGGCGTTTGGAAGGCAATTAGCGGAAATAGCTGTTGATTATGTAAAAGAAGCAAGCCGGGTCCTCTGGCCAGCGGAAATCATGAATAGTAGCTACACCCTCGATGCCATTGCCGGTTTCCGTGATTATTTTTCTGAACAGGGAATATTAATTCATCTAGAGGCCATCGAAATCGGTTTTGAGGTTGAAACAGCCATCTCCGCGATCAAAAAACGCCTCGAAAACAACGCAAAAGTGGCTGCTATTGCCACCTCTGGGGCTATCGCAATCAAAGCTGCAAACCGCGCTGTCAAAGAGTTAGAATTAGCCCCTGGAGAGATCGCGCTCATCGGACAAGTGGTATGTCCAGACTCTGTGCAGGGGATTAAGGAGGGATTTATGCCCTCTGGAGTGAATCTAGAACTCACCGACTCATCCTACTATGCTATCCTAGATGCGTTTGCTGTAGTCAAATTGGGCGCAGCCCCATCCCACCGTTCAGTGGGATTGACACGAGTCACCAAAAACAATCTAGAATCAGTCGTTCCAAAGGCAATAATAGGGGCCGGAGATCTCTAAACAATTTTGAACCTCCCTCGTCTTTAGGCGAGGGAGGTTCAAGAACTGATGAAAAAGATTTTTGAAACATCATTTTTACTATGGAGCAATAGATGAAGTGCATACATTTCTTAAGTTTGTGTTTCGCGTTGCCGAGCTTGCAATTATGGGCAAGCGATTATATCGAAGTGGAAAAGAAAAATGTTCTCTATAAATTCGTGATGCATGATCCAAACTTTGCTGATAACTGCACTGAAACTGTATTTGCAAACTGAGAAAATGAAACGTTTGAAGTATTCGATTAAGTTAAAGATCCAGAAGGGGTTGCCATTGATTTGGGCGCTTGGATTGGTACGACTGCTATTTGGCTATCCAAGAATTTCAAAGAAGTTATCGCAGTTGAAGCTGATCATAAGTCTTTAGAATGCCTTAAGTTAAATTTAGCAGCATCGGAATGCGACAATATTAAAATCTGTGAGAAACCGATTACGGCAACAGGTCAAACTGTTGTATTTGGACCAAGAGGCGGCGTGTTAAATGAATCGATCTCTTGTGTTAAAGATGCAATCGCAGGTCCGCTAGATTATTCTGTGAAATCTTTAACCTTTAAGGAATTGATTAACGAATATGCTTATTCGAAAAAAATAACATTCATCAAATGCGATATCGAAGGGGGAGAAGAAAATATTATCGAGGATCTGCTCTATTTCGCATTTTATAATAATTGTTCCGTTCATCTCTCTTTTCACCATGGTTGGTGGGTGTCAAAAAAAATTGAAGATTATGAGTATTTGTTCGACTTTTTCGAAGTTGTAAATTACTCACAGGTGACAAGTGTAGTTCATTTTGTCCGTGAGAATCCTTTTGGTGCGCTGCTTCTAAGGCCAAAAAGAGATGCTGGAGATCTCATTATTAGGGAAAGAATTTAATTCAATTTTTTATAATTGGTATAACGCGACAATTAGGTTATTAGAAAGTTTTCTGAGGAGTGTTTGTTCCTTTTGGAGCTTTTCATATTTTTGTTTTAGTGTAGGCGAGATCGTATATAATACTCCTTCTTTTATTTCGTTTCTATCGGAGAGCAGCACTTTTTGGGGGAGAATTAATGTCTTGTAGAGTTGCTGGAGATTGTCGTATGCGTATTGCTTGATCCAAGCTCTTGCTTCAAAAGCAGTGTATGCATGAGATGTGTAGTTTTCATATACATCTCTCATTGCCGTAGCAAGATCTTCGATAGAGCAATTGAATTGCAGGCCCATCGGGTCAGGCCAACCGGTATAGATGGCGTTGACGGGAATTTGGCTCGGTACTGATCGGACGTACTTGGAGAGACAGATCGTGGATTGAGCAGTATTGTCAGTTACAATGCTAGGCAATCCGATCGCCAATGCTTCTCGCGGTTGAAGAGAAAAACCTTCGCCAAGGGAAGGGCTTACATAGCAATCCAGGGATTTTAGCACGCGAACATAATCAGATTTTCTGAGCGCGATATTTGTAATGGTGACATTGTGCAAATCAAGCGAAGAGATTGTCTTTTGAAGCAGTTGTAGATAGTGAGATTCAGTCGTTCTTCCATTGAGAAGAAGCCGCACATTGGGATCATTGCCAAATTCTTTGGCAAAAGCATTTAACAAAGTGATTTGATTCTTTCTAGGAGTGATTGAGCTGAGATTGCCAAAAGTAAAAGGCTGGTTTTTTGCTTTTGAATGGAGATAGGATTGGTCGAGCCAAATGTCTAGGTCCATTCCCAGCGGAATCACAAATATGGGAATGCGGACGTCGCAGTTCTTATAGACGTCGACTAAGAAGCTATCGGGAACCACGACCATGTCAAAAAGGGTATTCAAAATTACCACCCATTCCTGTGGAATTTTTGTGGATTCAAACATGGAATAGGCAATCCGAATATCTGCATCAGGCAGCAAGGGAAATTCGCTTGTGTGAGAATCTAGCAAGGGAGCTTCAAAGATCAATACCTTAGCCGGATTGCGGTATTTCCGGGTGGTAATGTTGTGAATTGATTCTGAAACGTCTTTGAATTCGCAAACACCCCAGCGGCAGTATTGAATACTAAATAGGTTCTTTAATACATCGATCAATCCTATCGATGATCTTCCAATTCCATCGGCAAACCGAATCGGACCCATGATAGCTAAATCGCATTGATAAAAACACTTCCTATACCGAACTAATCCAAAGGCGCAAATGACAAAAACACATGCGAGGCTATTAATGAAAAGTATTCGAAGGCGTTTCATTTAATTTTTTTTTATGAAAATCCACATAACTGTAGCAAATCTTACTTGGAGAAGCAATAAAAAATTGAATAAAATTACGTGTCGATGGAGACTCTTCGAACATGAGACGAGCTTTTCTTTTCTATTTGTTGTTACTCATTGGTTTTGCGGCTTTTGCAAGCGATATCGCCGTTGTCTCATTAGCCGTTGGTTCCAACTATAAAAAATCGGTTCAAGCAGGCCTGGAAAATAAACGACTCTATTGCAAGATCCATGGCTATGATTTTATCTGTGGAGAGGAGGTATTGGATTCTTCAAGGCCAATACCGTGGTCTAAAATAGTGCTGATTCAAAATGTTTTAGCACAATCTTGTTACAAATGGGTTTTTTGGACAGATGCCGACTCCCTAATCATGAATTTGGGCATTCGCTTGGAGGAGTTCATCGATGAGGATTACAACCTGATCATTGGAAAAGATTACAATGCGGTCAACTCGGGGCAGTTTTTTATTAAAAATTGTCCTTGGAGCGTGCAGCTGCTTGCCAATATCTATGCTCATACCGAATGCATAAACCATCCCTGGTGGGAGCAGAGCGCCTTGATACTCGAAATGGAGCATAATAGTTCTGTGCGACAACTTACAAAAGTCGTTTCACAGCGCCAATTTAATTCGTACCCGTCGGAAATCGCAGGAAATCTTACGCCTGCTTTATATCAACCCGGGGATTTTATTCTTCATTTCCCCAGTATAAGGGATTTGGATGCGCTTTTTGAATTGATGTGCAAATACAGTGGAGCAGTCCTCAATTATTCTGAATTTTCAAATGTTGATTTCTATCTGCAAAAAAGGGGATATTGCTTATCTCCCCAGCATTCGGAAAGAAATGAAGGATACATGACCGCATTGCAAAAAAAGCAGTTTATTTGCTGGCTGCAATCGCATCCCGGTATTAAAAAAATAGCTGAAATTGGTCTAAATGGGGGGCATAGCGCTGAAGTTTTTTTCCAAAACTGCTGCGATTTGCAAAAGTTTCTTTCTTTTGATATCCAAAAGCATAGTTATACAAATGCGGCTCAGGAGTATTTAGAGAAGAGGTATAAAGGACGTTTTATTTTCATTCCCGGAGATTCAGCTGTCACGGTTCCAAGATATGCCAGGAATGCGCCAGATGCGCAGTGCGATTTGATTTACATCGATGGCAATCATTCTTATTGGGGAGCCTTGACCGACATTCTGAATTGCCATTTGCTTGCGCATGAAAACACAGTCTTATGGATAGATGATTATAATGATTTGTTCATCCAGAAAGCTGTTCGAACATGTGAGAACCAAGGCATTGTTCAGGTAAACAAAGTGCATTCCTCTTTGGATTCGTGTGGTAAAAGAGTCTGGGCGGAAGCGCGTTATGTCTTTCATTAATGTTCTGGCTTGCGAATCACAATCCCTAGCGAGGTCGTCACATATTTCTCAATCCGTAGTTTTAGATGCTTTTCCTCTGTGTAGGGGGGAAGGTCGATATAACGATCGAGATCTTCATCTCCCGGATGAAAATTAAGAGTAGCCACTTCATATCCCATACTAATTAAATCGGTAGCGAGCTTGATGATATCCCTTTGGCGATAGAGCACCGTGCCGCCTCGGTACAACGTATCCAAATGGGAAGAAAGGTTATATTCTGTGGTATGGACGGCAATCCCACCTGGCTTAAGACACTTGAGGCTTTTTTTAATAAAATTGAGCCCAGCGCGCAATGACCCTAAATGCTCTAAGGCGCAGGACGACCAAACAAAATCAAACTGGCCCCATAAAGAGTTATCTATGTTTTTCATATCTATTGAACGAAGCTCAACCCTTTGATTAAATAGTTCAGGATCGCAAATTCCTTTAGAGTTGAGCATCTCTTTCTGCCATTCATTTTGCCCAGCTTTCACCCATCCTTGCGCCACAGCACAAGAATAGTCTTGGTCCGAAGCAACGACATGACAGCCGTATTTGGCAAATAGCGCCGGCAAAGGCTCATCCCCGGTGCCAAATCCGATCCCCCGTCTGCCGGGTTGCAAGGCTCCATGCAGATACAGCACTTGCGCAATATAGCAAAATTCCCAGGGCTTGCGATGATAGCGGAACTGTTCATGCAGCTCTTTTAACCAAAAGTGATAGTCCGGCGAGTGAAATTGGGATTGTGTGGATACTTGGCAAACAGGAGCCTCGAAAGAGGGCTCTTGATTCAAAAGGATAGGCGTTGCTGTATTTTTTGCATGCAACCCCAGGATAATCAAAAGCGAGAAACGCATTAAAAAAGTAGTCATTCAAAAATACTATAGCCTAATGTTTGCTGATATTTTCCCCAGCGTTGATTAAAAAGGCGTTTGTGATGCTCTTGGAAATATAGCTTCCAATCCCCCACATACCCTTTGCGAAAAGACCAGGAGACTTTGTCACCTGGAAATCCAAAAAGATGATCTATAATCCAATCTAGCTTCTCTTGCGATAGATCTTTGTTGAGAAGCGAATGAATCCAAGTAATTGTTTCTTTTTGTTTTTCTCCGCTTCCGCCTCCCTTTTCACCCACGAGATCTTCAAATCTGATGACATAAGTGTTAGGCAGGGAAATCCATGTGCTAAAGAGCTTGACGTTATTTTCTACCCAATTGGAATAGACAGTATTTGAGGTGAGGACAAAGGCGAGTTTTTCATCAAAGGTGTGGCAGCCCAACTCTTCAAGCTCGGCTTCAAAATAAAAAGCGGCGGATACCAACGCGTCTCTAAGATCTCTGATTTGAAATAGTTTCACATATTCGGGATGTTTCTTGGCAAAGTTCAAGTAATGAGGCTCATTGGCATGGCAGAAAGGATAATTTTTTGTGAAATCTACATTCAGCAATAAATTATCGACTTGTGCTTCAGTCAGGCGGCCATTCCATCCTCCCACATAGGAACAATCTGTCATCAGTTTGAAAAGCTTGACCAATAAATGCGTGCCTGATTTTGGGATGGAGACTCCGAGAAAATAGGTTTGAGAACAAAAGGCGGATGCGCAATAAAAACAAACCAAGATCCATCGAAGCAAAAACATATCTATTTCTCAAAGTACTTTTTCAACTGCTTTGCTATTGTCTTATAGCCTAGAGCGTTGTAGGAATCAATAATATAAAGGAAGCAGATTAGAATCAAAATTTTCAAACTCGCCAATTCTTTTTGCGGCTGCTGTAAACAATTGGATGTCATAAAACCTTAAGCTGCCAAACGCTGTGAGCAGTGTATATAAATGCTGCTGAGAAAATGTTTTAATCTTTGGAAGAGCAGCTTCGCTAATTTTCTTGTAGAGGCCATTATTCCCCTCATCGAAGTTAGCCTTGGCAAAACTATATGCGATACGGCCCAAATCAGCTTCGTCGTAAATGTCTTTTATAGGTGGTTCGCAAATGCGATTGCTGAATTTTCGTAAAATGATGTATTTGCGCTCGATTTTTAAAAAGGCGCAAGACCAAACCGCCAAAGGAATCTTATTCAGCGGCACATGTTGAGCCTCTCTTTGCAGGCAGATGGCAATTTGTTTTAAGGCATCAGGGTTATCACAGTCATCCTTTGCCAACACACGACTCATTTTAACAAAATTTTTAAGGAAAAATTGAGAAGACCGTGTGGCAGCGTATTCTACCAATTTATCGAGAAGAGGACCTTTTCTGGGATACCGGAAAGACACAGCAGATTGGCTTTAAAGCCATGATTAGCTCCGATTGAGTAACAAAAATGTTATGACATTATACGCAGCCCCTATTTTTTGTAAATTTTTACTATTATTGACACTAACTCCACTTTATCTATAAAATTTTCGCAATTTTTAGGCATCAAATTGAGAATGATTATGAATAAAATGATAATGTTAATTTCTTTTTTGTTAATAGCCCAAGCGCAGTGCTCTCCCGCCGCGAGCGAAGACAAAGAACCCCAAGAAGGCGTTGTATACGCCTATCCTTATTTCGAGGAAGAAGAGCTTTCCTATGCCAAGAGCGAAGCTCTGGATGCGGCGCTGCAGAAGAAATTACCCATGAAAGAACAACCGCAAAACAGCTATAAAATGGGAAATACCACCGTCACCCTGGATATAAGAGATCCCGATTTCCTATCTGAATGCCAGCACGAATGGGATCAAAAGCACAAAAAGAAAGAAAAGAAAAGCGAAGAATCGAGAAGGCGCGAGCGCTCTAGTTTTTTTGACGATAAGCAGAAAAAAAGGGATGACCGCGATCCCGGCTTCTCTCTTTCCATCAAGTGGGGGGAATAGTACACTAGTTCTTTTCTTGAAAAAAGACGATGTGCGGATTTGCCGGTTGGTTAGATTTTCATCCTGAAGATGAAAGCGTTCTCAAAAAGATGGCGCACGCTCTTTCCCATCGAGGCCCCGACGAGGAAGGCTTTTTTCATCAAAAGACGATAGCTCTTGGTCATAGACGGCTTTCGATGATCGACTTAGGATCTAGCCGCCAGCCCATGGTTTATCGGGGGTGCGCGTTAGCCTACAATGGGGAGTTATATAATTTTCAAGGGTTGCGAGAAGAACTCATCGCGCTTGGCCACGCATTCGAGACGAAAGGGGATGTGGAAGTGCTTCTGCATGCACTCGTCGAATGGAAAGAGGCGGTCTTGCCTCGGCTCCAAGGGATGTTTGCCTTTGCTTTTTGGGACGGAAAGTCGCTCCTGCTTGCACGCGATCACCTGGGTGTAAAGCCGCTCTATTATAGTCAAGAGACGGGGCGCGTCGTATTCGCTTCTGAAATCAAAGCCCTTTTACAGCATCCCGCCATCTCGCGAGAAATCGATCTGGATGCAATAGGTCTTTATCTCGAGTGCCAGTACATTCCCGCTCCTTTTTCCATTTTTAAGCAGATACGTAAACTGCCTGCCGCTCATTATTTGCGATGCGACAAGGAAAAAACAGAATGCCTGCGCTATTGGACGCCCTCTTATGCGCCCAAATGGGAAGGGGACGAGCAAACGGCTGCGGATGCGTTGGAAAAAGAGTTGCGCCGCAGTGTGCGCTCTATGATGATTGCCGATGTCCCTCTCGGGGTTTTTGTGAGCGGGGGAATCGATTCGTCGCTCATCGCTTCTCTCATGCAAGAAGAAACAGGGCAAAGAGCGCATATCTTTTCCCTTGCGTTAGGAGAAGAGAAATACGCAGAGCAAGTGGCTTCTTATCTGAATGCAGAATACTATCCTTTGAGCATCCAGGCCAAAGATATTCTTCCCGTCATGGAGAATCTGTTTGATGAGCCATTTGGAGATCAGGCAGCTCTTCCGACTCTTCTGCTTTCCCAATGGACGAGAAAGCAGGTAAAGGGCGTGCTCACGGGAGAGGGGGCCGACGAACTATTTGCCGGCTATAACAATTATGGCAAGAGACTCAAAGAAGCGGCTATTTGTCAGCGGTACGGACGGCTGGGACTATCCTACCTGTATCCTTTTATGCCGATGAAATTGCGCAAAAATCGCTTAGTCAAGGCTATTGCGCGCCCCATTTCCCGCCGCTACACGACGATTCCCTGTTTATTTGACAGGGAAATGCATAGGTCCATCTGCAAATTCCGCTCGCAAGTAGCTCTGGAGGATCTGGCGCAAGTGCATTATCGCGCCTGCGATTCCCAAGAGTATTTAGATCGCATGCTGCACATCGATCAGAATTTGTGGCTTGCGGAAGATCTTTTAACAAAGGTAGACCGTGCGACAATGACCCATTCACTCGAGGCACGCGTTCCTTATTTGGATCATCGTCTGGTGGAATTTGCCGCGCGGCTTCCCCATCGCTATAAATGGAGAGAGGGCACTGGCAAATATCTTCTAAAACAGGTAGCCAGAAGGGGATTTTTGCCTGAGGAAATCATCAACCGCCCCAAGAGCGGATTTGTGCTCCCTTTACATGAATGGATGCAGGCGGATTTAAAGCCTTTGATGAACGATGCGCTCTCCAGCTTGCATAACCGCAATCTCTTTTGCGGGAAGTTTTTAAAGAAGAAGCATCATGCTACACGTCTTTTTGTCCTGTTGGCATTAGAACTCTGGTTTCGACGCTATGCGCCTGATTGGAGTTTTAGAGACTGTAGTATCTTTAGTTTCAAAAGAAATAGAAGAAGAAATCGTACCGTTTAAATGCCTCTCAAATTTTTCACGAACAAAAAGCAAATAGATGAAATTCACTTCAATATTCGAGCAAACTAAGATCTGCCTAGCAACTCACGTAGAGGAGATCCGATCCTGTTATAGAGTGATGCAGCAACTGCGCCCCCATTTTACGGATGAAGAGCGATTCGTCGAGCAGGTGTTGCGTCAGATGAAGGAGGGCTTCCAGTTGGCCTTTTTCCAAGAGGAGAGCGAAGTGCGCGCCGTTGTCGGATTTCGCTTTCTGGAATTCTTGGCTTGGGGCAAAGTGCTCTACGTAGACGATTTAATCACGGATCGCGCATTTAGAAAAAAAGGCTGCGGCAGCGCCTTGCTGCAATGGCTTATTGCCGAGGCAAAGAAAAAACAGTGTGACCAAGTGCATTTGGACAGTGGCCCTCAGCGCCATGAGGGGCATAGGTTGTATCTCAATTGCGGCTTTAAGATCATCGGATATCATTTTGCATTAGAGGTTCAAAATGAAAATGAGTAATTATTTAAAAAAAATCATCCACCTGGCTATTGTAAGTGTTCTATTCATCTGTGAAGGAGAGCTTATGGGGATGCAAGACACTATATCTTTAGATATTCTATCCTACGAATCTTTTATGAACGAGGATGCGCAAGCAATGAGCGTGCTTTCCACGGCATTGTATGAGAAGGGGATAGTAGGTATTAAGGGCATTCCGGGTTATCAAGAAATGGTGGAGAGATTCATGGAAAAGGCGCGTGCATTTTCCGCTCTTCCCGATGAAATCAAGTTGGCCTATTCTCCCGATCGCTCCAAAAATGAGATCGATCTAGGGTATGAAAGAGGCAAAGAGAAATTTAAACGGCCCGACGGCAGATGGGTGATCGATTCCTTAAAAGTGACCTATTCGGCCTTTGTCCCCGATGCGACTCCCAATAAATGGCCCTCCGAGGTCGACATTAAGACGCCTTTCCAGGAATTAGGCATGTTGATGGCTGAAATGGGAAAGGCCGTTATGAAAAAAATCGGCCTTATCGGGTCGAGGCCGGGCATCGATGCAGATGGCGTAACAAATAAAGGACGCATGCTCTACTATGTGAAAACCTCAGAGGAAACTTCCGATAATCCTCTCTGGTGTGGTTCGCATTTTGACCATGGTCTGTTTACGGCATTGCTTCCAGCTTTCTATTTTCAGCAGGGGCAAAGAGTTCCTGAGCCTGCCGAAGCAGGTCTTTTTGTTAGGACGCCCTCGGATGGCCAGTTTAAGAAGGTAAGTGTTGACGCCTCCGACATATTGCTTTTTCAAGTGGGAGAATTTGGGCAGCTGCTTACAAATGATGCCATAAGGGCCACGGAGCATAAGGTGCATAAAGCACAGGGATCTATCGAAAGATACACCATGGCCCTTTTTCTCTGTGCTCCGCCGGAGACTCTCGTTCACTCTTTTTCTGAATTAACGCGCGACTTTCGCTATGGTGCGCAAGCCGGTGAGCCCTGTTCCTACCAGAGATGGGCCCATAATTCCTTTAATCGTTATTTGGTGGCAGAAGAAGACAAAAACTAGGAAGCTTTAATCGGTTCTTCTAAATAATAGGTGTTTGCGCCTGAACTGGAAGACAGGACAAAACTAAATGGAGTATATCCAACTTTTGGAAAGTGCCAAGGCATTAATAAGAGAGTTCCAAAAAAACTCCAAGGTGTTCCATTATTCCCGATGACGGCGTGATAAAACTGGTTCACTTGCCATTGGCATGCCGAGCACTCGGTGAGCAACTCTCTTTGCAATCTATTGGCCCTATCTTGATATTCCAAAACCTTGGCTGATTTTTCATTAATGGATGCGCGAAAAATCCTTATCTCGTCTTTAGAAACCTCCTCGCTTACCTTTTGCGCTGCCCAGCTGTCCGCATTGTGATATCTTTGTATGAGATCAGTGGAGCGTTTGACAAATGCTTGGCTCAGCCGCATCACTTTTTCTTGTTCTTGTTTAGTGTTCCAGTAGCTTATGCGATAGGAAATATCATTTTGTTTTTCAGCTTGCAAGTTCAAGGAGGTTTGGTTTGTATAGGTTTCTTTAAGCCTGGTATTGGCTTGCCTAGCTGTTTCTTTTAAAATCCTTATATTGGTTAACGCTTGCTGACTGGCTGAAAATACATCCTGGCTCGTGCTGTCAATCCCTTTAAAAAGCGTATCCAGTACTTCGCGATTGCTTGCAATTTGACTGGCTACTGTTACTGTGAAATGAATAATTTTCATAGGTTCGCCTTTGGAGTCTAACGCGACGATGGACATAAAAAGACCTCGGTTGTCTATATAGAGACAATTTTGGTATACTATCACATGTATTCTAAAATATTTACTACAACATTTTAATGAGGAATGCGTGAGTTATAGTCTAGAAAATGAGAAAAAAAAATGCGTGATTGGGATGGCTATAAGGACTTCCAATGAGAATTTTCACAAAGAGGCGCCTATTCTTTGGGAAAGATTTCATAAAGCAGCAAGCAGCGCAAAAATCGCCAATCGGTTAAATGATGCCATTTTGGCCGTTTATTCTGAATATGATGGAGATTATACTTTGCCGTTTACCTACTTGATTGGCTATGAAGTTGAAAATCTGCATGCCATTGCTGAAGGGATGAAAGGAATAGAAGTTTCAGAGGCTTCCTATGCTGTGTTTACAGCGAGCGGTCCTTTCCCCGAATCGATGGCAAAGGCGTGGAATAGGATTTGGAATGCAGATCTCAAACGCTTGTATACTGTGGATTTTGAAATATACACCTCCGATTTTAATCCTTTTAATCCTCAACACCATCCAGAAGTTAAGATTTACATCGCTGTAGAGTAAAGGGAGGAATATGGAAATTTGGTTAGATACTATTGATGAAGTGGCTATTGTCGATGCAGCGCGGTTAGGCGTGATAGCGGGCGTGACGACAAATCCTACGATTCTCTCCGCAGCCGTCGATGTAAAGGAAACCCTTTCTAAAATTCTAGACCTGCAGCCGGGTCCTATTGCTGTGCAAGTCACATCCCAAGAGGCTCAAGCGATGATTGAGGAGGGCAGGTGCATCTTTGCTTTCTCTGCTCGCACAATAGTCAAGGTGCCTATCGAGCGCGAAGGTCTCATTGCCATTAAGCAGTTGCAAGCGGATAAAATTCCTGTGTTGGGAACAAGTATTGTCTCGGCAAGCCAGGCTCTTTTGGCGTTCCATCACAAGGTCTCTTACATGGCCCCCTATTTTAGCCATGCTCCAGATCCTCAAGGACTTTTGAAGGCTATGGTCGATATGGTAAACGCGAGCAGATCTTCCACAAAAATTATGTCCGCCGCGCTAAAAGAGATCGATCATGTCCTCTATGCCGCTGCCTTGGGAGCGGCTGCAGTTACTATAAAAGCGGATTTATATTATCAGCTCATGGGAACCCACCCCATCGCAGAAGGCTTTCTACAGAAATTTATGCAGGATTGGCAAGAGCGCCAAGGAGGGGTTTCCCTATGCAAAATGTTATGATTTTTATGAGGTAAAAATGGCTCTTACAATTGGCAGCGGGCTACCTTGGGTGCAAACGGGATCTTAATGACACAATTTATAATGCCCTGAATTCGCCTTCTCTTACGGCTATAAATCGATGACGCAGTATTTTCGAAATCCCAACTTTTCCATTACGCAAACAACTCAAGCAAGTTTTTCTTCAGCCCATCCTGGGCAGGAAACGGTCTTTTCTTCAGCCCTTCCCGAGGGAGAAGAGGAAGAGCGGCCTTATAATGTAGAAAATCATGCAGTTTGCACGCTGTAAAACGCAAGGGCTATCCACATTTTGCCAAAGCGTGAGGTAATTATACCTTTGGCCGTTTAAGAGGAACCAAGTGGGGGTAAATGCCGCGTTAAAGACTTTGCGCGACGAAATCCAACCTGCGCAAAGACTTCTTGCCCAGTGGATGGGACTGTTTTCTGAAAAGCGGTTATTTAATAGAGAGTTGGTAGTTCCCGAATCGCTTACTTAATACCATTCGCAAAAAATAAGGGCATACTTGACAGTGTTGGCTTAGCAACAAATTTTTGGTCTTTAGTTGCGCCTTGCCATCGGCAATGGTCGCTCGCTCTAGAAGCAAAAAATTATTGCTAAGCCGACACTGTCAAATATGACTTTATTTTTTGCGAATGGTATAACTCGAAATAGATAGTTTCTTAACCTGTATCTTGGGGTTACAAGGATCCTCATTGCCTATTATTTTGTAGCTTCCCTTTTCAGCTTTGATGGGGAATGACTTACCAAAATAATCGATAGTCATTTTATTGCTTTCAATCGTTACAAACAAATGAGGATTGTTAGTTGATCTGAATATATCTATTTTTCCCTTTTCATCGACGAAAATCCAAAGAGGTTTATAAGGGTAGCTAGTATTCAAAACGCGCGTTACAGGAGTCCATTGTTTTGGCATATGACGGGTGATTCCAGATGAAGAGCTGCTTTGCGCACAAGAAGAAGAGCCGCCAGCAGATTTGAAATCTACGGGTAGGAGTTGCCGCGAAAACAGTTGATTCATCCCATTTGGAAAAGTCACATGCAAGGCTTGCTTCGCAGCAACTGCTTTTAGAAGATACTTTCCCGATGAGGGAAGTGGCACTTCCTGAATCACATTGAAACAGGTTATCCGGGCTATATGGGGAAAGACATGAAAAAAAAAGATGTTTGGATCCGTTCCCTTAGTCATACATTTATAACCTGTTGTTTTGTTAATTTCCAAAACATGAGGTATATGCAAAAATAAGGAACCTATTTGACGTTCTAAGTTAGGGATCCGAGGTGTGATAGGAGGAATGCTTGAAAAGGACCTGTCAGTTTGAGAAAAGGAGCTTGATGTTAGAGCGTTGGAAAGAGAACTCAAAGAACTGTTCGCAGTAGTTTGTATAGTAGTCATTTGTGTAGCGAGAGGCGGCGGAGTGTGTATGCGAAAGCCGGCCATTTGAGTGGTCAAATTAGACATTTCATTCCGATGGGGAATGACAATAGGCGTCATTGTGCTTTGAGTGGGTGATCCATAAACTGGTTTACTCATAACAAAACCTCCTAGCTACAGTGTGAAAATCCATGTAGTTGAAAAAGGTTGCTACTCATTTTATGGCGCAAGGTCATTTAATCCTAGATTTTCTTCTTGGGAGAACAAAAAGGCACTACCTTCTATCAAGGTATCTGTTGCTTGCTTCATAGCCTGATTAAAATGCAAAAATGCGTTTTTGTCTTTGCGTATTTCTTTAAAAAATTGGCCTGCGATCTCAGCTGTGTTGGCCCCTATCCCTTGAAAAAAGCTTGCGCACGCAGTTGCGTCTCCAACTACAATGCCCGATTGCTTTTGGCTTGAGAAAGTAGACGCCTGCTGCAAGGTGATAGGGACGTCTGAAAAGGTAAATATCTCTTTGGAGTCCAATCCTTGAGCTTCACCGCTCCATCCTTGAACGTTAAGAATAGCGCGCAAGTGCTCTATGGAGGCTAAAGAAGGCGAATGGCTTGAAATTCGCCGATGATTTTCTTTACTCCTAGCGCATGGCTCCTTCCATCTTGGCTTCAATAGCCGTTGCCAATCCCGTAGGTCCTCCGCCTATTACGACAATGGAAAGGGGATCCTTCTTTTTTGCCCAAAAATTTAGAGGGGTTAGGAAAAAAAGCGCGATAAAAGGAAGTGTGAAAGAAATTTTACACTTTACGGTTTTTAATGAGACCATGTAAACTTTTAACCCATTTAAAGTAGCAAATGGTAAGTAAATGCGGCATTTAGTTAAAAGGACTTTCTATAGGGGATTGCTTTTCATTCTTTTTTTGAGCGGCTATGTTCTTCACGCCTCTTTGCTAACTGATCCCTTTTTGCAAAACCCCACCCCAAGTTCCATAAATGTCGTTTGGTTTACGGAGGTAGCCGGGATAGAGCACTATGTCGAGTATGGCGATGGTCTTGTGCTAAAGGCTCTCTGCACAACGGCAAAGCTCGCTCGCATGCGCGAAAACCAGCCCGGCGGGGGATGCCGTAAAAGAGATATTTATCGCCATGAGGCTGTCCTGCGCGATCTTTCTCCTGCAAAGAGAACTCCTTATCGCGCCGTCAGCCTGTTTGCGGATGCGGAAATTTCCAAGAGCGCTATTTTTTCCTGCGCCTCAGTTCCTCAAATGGGAACCCCATTAAAAATCCTTCTCACTTCAGATCATCAGATTAAGCCCATGGTAGCGGCAAATCTGCAAAAGGTCCAAGAGACATGCCCAGATATCGATGCGATCTTTTTTGCAGGCGATACAGTCGATCATCCTGATTGTGCTTCGGAATGGTTCGACGATCCCAGCGGGGGAGGATTTTTTTCCTGCCTTCAGGGAAAAGCCTCCAGAGCCGTGCATGGTGTAACTTATCGCGGAGGTGCGCTTATGCAATGCGCTCCACTTTTTTCCGCAATCGGCAATCACGAAGTCATGGGCCGCTGGAACATGCAGACCACTCTAGAAGAGCAATTCGAAGATCCCTTTCCCAAAGAGGCAGCGGAAAAAGAATATGCAGAGCGCTTTTTTTTCCTACAAGACGCCAAGCATCGCCAGCAGTGGGTCAAAGAACACAGCTTTAACACCGATTCTTATGAAGAGATTTTTTCCCTTCCGCAAAGCTCTAGCGGAGGAAAGAAATACTATGCTGTGACTTTTGGAGATGTGCGGCTTATCGTCCTTTACGCAACGCGCATCTGGAGAGCCCCCAATGCCGAGTTTGCCTCCTTGAAGCCGGGGATGAGCATAAAAGGAAAATATACGGAAGAAGAAAAGAGCTTTGCCTTTCCGAGTGAGTGGGGGTATGGCGATTTTATTTTCGAGTCCATGGAAAGGGGAAGTCCTCAGTACTGCTGGCTGGAAGAAGAACTGCAAAGCGATGCCTTTCAAAAGGCGAAATACAAGATCGTCATGTTACACAATCCGTTGCATTGCCTGGGAGAAAATGCCATCCCGCCCTTTGCCCATCCCGTTCAGGAGATAGAAAAAGACGCAGAGGGCAAGATCACATCGATCCGCTATCGTTATCCTAAAGATCAGGACATTCTCATTGCCGATATTGAACCTTTGCTTATTCGCTACGGGGTGCAGCTTGTTTTATGCGGTCATGCCCATTTGTGGAATCGCTTTCAATCTCCTCAAGGGATGCATTATCTGGAAACCTCCAACGTAGGCAATTCCTATGGAGCTTATCTCAAGGAAAATAAACGCAGCTTACTTCCTGAACACAATGATGGGGAAAGCTATGCGAAGGTAGGTGATCCCTATGGTTTATCTCCCATCGTCCCTACTATTGCGCCTTTAAAAGATGCCAAAGGCATGCCCTTGCCTTACATCGCCAGCAACGAGATCACAGTCTTCTCTATTTTTAATACGGCTATAGGATCTGTAGATAGTTATTATTTTAATACTGCGCAGCCAGAAAGTGAAGTCGTTCATTTTGATCGCTTTTATCTTCAGTTTGCAGAATAATTAAAATATTATTTCCTGTTTTAATTAAGATTACATTTTGTGATAATTCAGTCGACCTCTTAATTAGTATTAAATTGGAAAAACCAATATGTCCGTTCAAGCGGTCCGCTTTGGCAGCGGGGTGCCTATTTCGTCTGCCGCACCGACTCCACCTTTGCATCTGCAGCAGCTCTATCAGGCGCAGGCTAAGGCTAAAGAAGTATTCAAGACCAGCTTTTTTCCCTGCTATAGCGCCGATTACGTGCAATCGCAACAGGGAATTAAAAAAGCGGCGCTCTGGTGCTATAGCAAACTCTACGATGGCATCTCCTGTATTTATGGAGGTCTTCACGCTACAGCCTCGTGTGTGGGCAGAGTGTTTAGACAAGTGCTTGGCCTCTTCAATCCGCTTTGGGACCTCGTCTACCCGATTAACCCAATCAATGGAGAGCGGCATTTCCCGCTCATTCCCCGCAGCCTCGAAAAGCTGTTGGGCGATTGGTTCTTCTATCCTCTGGCCCTCAATGGGAATGGGGAAAGTTATGAATGCTTGGCAGGCAGCGACGTTTCCATAGCGGAAATAAACGAGAATTGCTTAAAGCGATTAACGGCCGCAAACGAACAAATAGTGAACCCTCCGGGCCGGACTGCATTTACCTATCGCATCAGGACCGTGCCCTCGATTATCAAAAACGCCTTTGCTGTCCCTGCCGGGGGATTGGTCGTTTTTTCTCAGCTCATCAAGGAAATAGACGGCGCGATTAGAAGCAATAGAATTAAAAATGCCACTATTTCTTTTGCGGACAATTCCAAAGTCACCGTGGACCTATCGGATATTACAAGGGATGATGTCATAGCAGCTCTCTTAGCTCATGAAATGACCCATGTGGCCGCGCGCCATTCGATTGTCACTTTGGTCAGTTTCGCCTTTATGACGGCTCTCTTAACCTTAATCCGCCTTGTGCTGTTTCCCTTTTTCCTGCTGGCCCCTAGTGATTTTGTTTCCTGGTTAATTATGCGCATAAGAGAGCTTAGCTTTCTGTTTAATTCCCGCAAACACGAACTCGAATGCGATGTTACAGCCAATTTCTTTACCCAAAATGCGGGCTATAATCCGTTGGGCGCTTTCGTCTTGCAGGAGATCATACGCGAAAGGGGCTCATTAAAAGACTTTATGCATAAAAACTTCGAGTTTGTGTTTACCCATCCGCATCAAGATAAGCGCATGCGCGCCATTTTTGCAAGCATTCAGCAGTTGCAGCCGCAAGCGCTGCACGGGCGTTTGAAGTGGGAAATAGCCGATAACGGTTATGATTTCCTGCGCACCGCACCGGGCGTTAGCTATGCCCACCGTGCTCAAGAGGCCGTTCCTTCCTAAGAGACTGTTCTCAATTTTTTCTAGCGTAAAATTTCTTTTGTATGAGATTGTCTTCACTCGTTAGTTTTTTTGAGAAGAATTCCATGGCGCTGCAGCAATTTTCTTCACTATTCTATTTCCTGGCGATGAGCATAGTGCTTTTTTATTCACGCGATGCAATGGCAATAGACTTAAATAGCAGTGAGGTCACAGTTTTAGATTTAAAGATCATTTCCTACGAAGACTTCAAAGGCGGATATATTCTCTTTTCCAATCTTTTTGTAATGATAAATAATAAACAACCAAAATTAAAAGCCTTCTTCTCTTTGCTTAATACTTGTGATATAGTATGTACTATAGAGAATGAAAATGTAGCGCTTTTGAGAGTCAAATGAGGAAAATTGGAGCAGATCTTTTTTTGTTCTTGCTCCTTTTATGCCTCATTATGGGATTCTCTCATTATTTTGCTCGGTTCAGCGCGCCGCTAACGGATCGAGTATATATCGATCTCTCTCTTAAAAATTTGCCCTTGTATGCCTTTTTTTCGCTATCGCGAGGGCTATTGGCACTTGCAGTCTCTTTTCTTTTCAGTTTACTCTGGGGATTTTGGGCAGCTAAAGATAAGGTCGCTGAAAAGTTTCTCATCCCTCTTTTAGACGTTCTGCAGAGCATTCCTTTTTTAGGCTTTTTACCCGGCGTTGTTCTTTTGCTGATAGGGTTTTTTCCAAAAAACAATACTGGCTTGGAATTGGCAGCGATTATCATGATGTTTACTAGCCAGGTATGGAATATGGCCTTTGGAGTATACCAGTCCATTCGCACGGTTCCCTTGGAAAAAAACGAGTGCGCAACTGCTTTTAAATTTAGCAATTTTCAGCGTTTTCGCTGGGTAGAGCTTCCCTTTGCCTTGTTGAGCTTGATTTGGAATAGCATCATGAGTATGGCTGGTGGATGGTTCTTTTTAATGATCAATGAAGCTTTCACGTTGGGTAATCGCGACTTTCGCTTGCCAGGTTTGGGCTCCTATATGAGCGTTGCAGCATCTCGAGGAGATGTGCCGAGCATGCTTTATGCCATTATAGCTATGGTTGCGCTAATCGTGCTTATCAATCAATTGCTCTGGAGGCCCCTTGTTGCCTGGTCTCAGAAACTGCGCGTGGAGGAAATCAGTTCCAAGATACAGCAAGAAGCTTGGTTTTTAAATCTCTTGAGGAATTCTTATCTGATCGGATGGCTGCGCAGCCTATATAGAAAAACTGTCTGCTTCTGCCAAAATCAGATGGCTAAACGCAAAGAAAAACCAGATGCGCATCATACATGGGCAGTCGCAAGCCGTGGATTGCTCTTCTTTTTATTTGTCTTATTGACTATTGCAGTCATTTATCTCTTTGGATTGATCAAGAATGTTTCCTTAATCCAATGGCTTTTTTTAAGTAAAATGCTGTTATTTACTTTTTTGCGCGTTTTTTTGTGCGTGAGTATAAGTGTTCTGATTATGGTGCCTGTCGGCCTTGCCATAGGGCTTTCGGAAAAATGGTGCCGCCTATTAGAACCCATAATACAAGTTACAGCATCTTTCCCAGCAACACTGCTCTTTCCGTCGCTCGTTTTAGTTTTTCATCTATTAGGAATACCCCTTACCATTGGAAGTATTGTCTTGATGCTCATGGGAACACAATGGTACGTCCTTTTTAACGTCATTGCTGGGGCTAAAGCCATGCCAAGCGATCTTAAAGAGGTGGCGACGAGTTTTAGCTTTAGCCGGAGGCAGCGCTTTTTAGAGCTGAATATCCCCGCCATTTTCCCCTATTTGATTACCGGAATTTTATCTGCTTCGGGAGGCGCTTGGAATGCGAGTATCGTTTCGGAATATGTCTCCTATAAGGGACAGGTGTGGACCACTCTTGGAATTGGCTCATCAATTAGCTTGGCTGCGCAAAATAATGATTTTCCTCTTTTGGCTGCAAGTGTATTACTAATGGTAGTCCTTGTAGTTACTATTAACTATCAGGTATGGCGAAGAATCTATCACTACTCAGAAAAACGGTTCGCTCTCAATGAATAATGAACCCCTTTTTGAAGCGCGAGAAATAAGTAAAGATTTTTCCTCTCCACAAGGACAGGTTTTACACATCTTGGAAAAAATCAATTTGAAAATCTACCCTGATGAAGTAGTGGCTCTTATTGGCCCTTCAGGGTGTGGGAAATCGACGTTATTGCGCATATTGGCAGGGCTCATTCCCCAAACCAAAGGGGCGTTATTTTATAAAGGCCATCGCTTACATGGATTTTTGCCCAATATGAGCATGGTGTTCCAAAGTTTTGCCCTTTACCCGTGGATGACGGTGAAGCAAAATATTGAAGTCGTCTTAAAAGCCGCTCGCGCAAGTGTCCAGGAAATGGAACAAAAAACAGAAGAGGCAATCACTTTGATCGGATTGGAGGGATTTGAAGATGCTTATCCTAGAGAAATCTCTGGTGGGATGAAACAGCGGGTGGGAATGGCTAGAGCTTTAGTGCGCAATCCCGAATTACTCTTTATGGACGAGCCCTTCAGTGAAGTGGATGCCTTCACTGCCGAAGTATTGCGCTCCGAGGTTATTCGCATCTGGTCTAATCAAGAGCTCAAACTCAGTTCTATTCTATTAGTTTCTCACGATGTACATGAAGTTGCCTATATGGCTGATCGCATCATCGTTTTAGGAAAGCAGCCCACAACAGTTGTAGGTGTTATAAAAAATAAACTCCCTCGTCCGCGGAATTATCATTCTTCCGATTTTTTGCACTTGGTTGAGAAGTTGCACGATTTATATAGTCATTTATCAATAGCCAAACCTACAGTGCATAAAGAAAAAATAGATTATCTCGTTTCAGTTACTAACGATGAGATTTTAGGATTCTTAAAATACTTGAATAGACATAAAGCAGCTCATGACATCTTTCAAATAGGGCATGACAGCAACGTACATGTGGATAAACTCACTCCTATTTTACAAGCTGCGCAATTACTTGATTTTATAGAGATACAGGAGCGAAAAGTGCGATTGACCCCATTGGCCAATGATTTTCTGCAAAGTAACGAGAGAGAACGGCGGGATATATGGAAAACGCAATTGTTAACCATTCCCATATTTAGAAAAGTGGTGGATCTTTTGAAAAAGGCGTCCCATCATAGCCTATCTAGAGAGCAGATCGTGCATTTTCTAAGCCAAGACATTTGCCATCGGGATGCCCATGTCCAGTGGCATGTTTTGTTGCGCTGGGGGCAATATGGCAAGCTATTTACTTATCATAAAAAAACACATCACATCTCTCTTGTAAATAAATCAAATTATTGTAATTAAATTACTTATTTAATAATATATGAATATGAAATTCAAAATGCCCAGACAGCTTCTTGCTAAAGATGTATTAAAAATTGTTTCTAGAGAAGTACGCGCGCAAAAATTGCGTTTTTCTCGCACCTCTTTGCGAGAATTAAAGGAGATGGCCCTAGTATCACAGGCTATTGAGCGATCTGGACTTCCGAAGTATCTGCTATGTAAAAAATTAAATGAGAATCTGGGGTGGGGTATTTTCCTGCGACATGATGCCAAGCCCCTTAAAAAAGGACAGGTCATTGCTTCTTACGCGGGGGAAATTTCTTTGATCGCCAAGCATGCGGACGATGATGGCGCTTATGCCTTTACTCCTTTAGAAGACATCCATCTCACGCGGGAAGAACAAGCTTGCTACGACCCCGATCGGACCTATCATCCTAAGCGTCTCTATTGCTTGAAGGTAGATGCGCGCAGAAAGGGAAATTTTACCCGATTTATCAACCACTCGGAAAAGCCCAATGTCGTGGCCTATTCGCTAGCGGTTCCCTCAAATCCCTATGGACTGATCCCCGCGCCCGTCGAAATCATCTATTTCGCCAAAAAGACCATCTATCCAGGTGAGCAGCTGCTTGTTTCTTATGAAGATGGAGAAAAGAGCTACTGGCGCTCGTTCGGCCAAAAGCCCTTTCCCATGTATCCTAAGACCTTTACGCTTTAGAAAATTTATCCGGATTGTTCTTAAAAGCCGTCATGCACTCTTTGCAGCAGAAACTATATTGCTTATTTTTGTGCTCGGTTTTGTATGGGCACTCGCTGGGATTTATGTTCATTCCGCATACGGGATCTTTTTGTTTTTTTGGCTGCATAACTATCTCCTGAGCCTCATATTGGCCCCTATATTTAATATACATTATTTTATATTATAATATAATAATTGAAACTAACTGTTTAAATAAAACATAATATAATATATATTTAAATTATAGATCTGGAGTGGTGGACGTATGAAAGATTTTTATTCCCTATTTATAAAAGAACTAAAAGATATAAAAGATGCGGAAATACAGTTATCAAAAGGTTTCCCAGATCTAATTAAAATGACACATACTCCTCAATTAAAAGAGCTTCTCCAAACCCATCATAAAGAGACAAAGGAACAAATCAAGCGCCTGGATGCCGTAGCAAGCGAACTGTCTGAAGATATCGATGGCGGGCAAAATGAGGTAGTAAAAAGCTTTGTAAAAGAAGCTCATAAAATCCAAAAGGGCAATTATGACCCCGTCGTTAGAGATGCCGCATTAATCGATCTCCTGCAGCAGATAGAGCACTATGAGATTGCTTCCTATGGAGCTTTAAAAGCCTTTGCTAAACATCTGAAGTTCACCGATATATACAATATATTGGACGACTCTTCTCGAGAAGAAGGCAATATGAATAAAGCGCTGACGACTATTGCTGAAGGAAACGTCTTTCAGAAAGGCGTCAATGACAAAGCTTGTGAAAAGGTGGCGTAATAATCCTATTCGCTGGGTAGCAGTCTTAGCCTGCATTCTTTTGAGTCTTGTAGCGCAAGCAGGGGAAGGGGGCACCACCTCCCGTTTCTCTTCTCAAAGCGAGCACGTAGAGCTGCGGCATATTGAGGGCAAAGGAATAGGGTATTCTCAAGGGTACATGACTCTGCAGGCTTTTTTTACTCCTTATACCCCTCATTGGGTTCCCTTGCTCGATGTGCGCGGCCATGTTTTTGACAATGGCAAGTTTGCGGCAAACGCCGGGATCGGGCTTCGCTATGTCTCATCGCGCATTTATGGTCTTAATGTCTTTTACGATTACCGCCAGGCATGCCTTGCCCACAGCCAAGTCACTTGGGGATTGGAAATGTTAGGTGAAAGTTTTGACATCCGGCTAAATGCCTATTTTCCCTATGGAAGAAAAGGCGATCGCGTTTTGAAAGGGGGCAATGCGGAACTGGGCATCCCTCTATTTAGCAATAAGGATTGCTTTCTCTATGGGGCGCTGGGTCCTTATTATCTCACAGGCGAAAGAAGAAGCGGTTTCGGAGCGCGAGCACGCTTGGCAATCACTCTGCACCGCCATGTGCGCTTAGAGGTAAGCGGCTCTTACGATCCTCTGTTTAGAGGCATTGGACAGGGAGAACTCAGCCTCATTTATTTTTTTGGCCCTAAAATAGAACTAAAGCATCTCGACGCCGTCTCTTGCGATCGAAAAAAGCGCTTAAGAGAAAAAGCGGTCCAAAATATCGACCGCTTTGAAATCATTATGCTAAATCATTAGAAGCGCATTATTCCGTGATGATAGGTGTTGCTAAAGCGTCTTCGACAAATTTAGGCAAAACGAACGCCGCTTTATGTATCTCAGGAGTATAATACTGTAAAGTGCCTGTAACGCTCTTTTTCATGCGCTGGGCAATTGTGCGGCTGTCCTGTCTGCGCAGCTCTTTATTGTCTGTCGCATATCCAAAACACATAAATCCACCGACATAAGTGGGAACGGGCGCTAAATAGAAAGAAGCGTCATTAAAGAGGCGGGAGAGGTATTCATACGTTTGGACCATTTCCTCCTTTTGCATGAAGGGAACACCGCATTGATTCACAAGAACACCGCCCTTATTGAGCGCTTGTTTGCAATGCGCAAAAAACTCAAAGGTGAAGAGGACAGCTCCTGGGCCGACGGGATCGGTAGTGTCGCAAATGATGATGTCAAATTTTTCATTAGTTTGACCTACAAAATCAAAAGCGTCTTGAATCACAATGTGCGTTCTGGGATCGTCAAAAGCCCCAAGAGAATGGTTGGGAAAATACTCTTTGCATAGATTAATCACGCGATCGTCAATTTCTACAAGTGTCGCTTTTTTCACATTATTGTGGCGCAAAACCTCGCGCAGCGTGCCTCCATCGCCCCCGCCGACGATCAGAACGCTCAAATCTTTTTTCCCGTAAGCGAGAATAGGAACGTGCGTAATCATTTCGTGGTAGATAAATTCATCTTTTTCCGTAGTTTGAATGATTCCATCTAATGCCAGGACTTTGCCAAATTCTTTATTTTCAAAAATCACTAGATCCTGCACGTCATTTTTTTCTTTCATGAGGATTTTTGAAATTTCAAACCTCTGCCCCCAATCGGAATAGAGAGTTTCGTTATAGGCATCGGCAAATGCGCAACTGGAAATAGTGGAAAAGAGTAGAGCAGCTCCTAATAGAGTATGTGTTTTTTTCATTTCTTCTTTCTCCTCAATTTAGAGTGAAAGGGGAAATTTTTTCATAAGCGCGAATTAATAAAAAGACAATTCAATGACTATAATGTGTAGAAAAAAAATTAAAAATAGCAAATTTTTTTAAAAGGGGAATTTAATTAATTGTTTGTTAAAATTGCAGCAATTTTTTAACTCATCCGAGAGCGCTTTCGGACTTAATTGGAGGAACCCATGAAATTCGCGCATCAATTAACAGCTATGGCAGCCTTAACCTGCGCTGCTTTATCAGTGTCACAAGGTGCTTATGCGGGGCAGTGCCCAGTGGCCAGCAGGCAAGAAAAAGCATTCGAGCTTTCGAGTTATTCGATGGAAGAGATTATCCCTCTTTTACCCCTGTTGCAGCAGTGGGTAGTGCGTGAATTTAGACAATATCCCTATCTTTGGGCCCCTGCGAACGGAGAGATTTGCGAGGGCAATACCATGCTGCTCAACGAACCCAAAGCACAAGTTGTCGTTGTCAAAGATCAAGGCCGGGTCGTAGGAGTGGCAGCGGGGATTCCTCTGGATTCCTTTGCAATGATAGGATATTTAGGAGGGCGGCCGTGCGCTTTAATGGAGGAAAAAGGTTTTGATATTTCGCGCATATTTTACATGTCTTATTTTCTCACAGATCCCGAATATCGCAATAATCAGCAGCTCGTGGATTTGATATATAATGATTTTGTCGATTTTGCTTACTCTGTCGGCAAAACGCAAATCTGTTATTTTGAAGATTGCGGTAATCCCGAGAGTCCATTAAAGCCTCAAAATCCCATTCCTATTGAACCTTGGGGCGTTCTTATTCACGGCTTTAAAAGCACAGGTATTAAAGTCGGCATCGCCTGGCAAACGCTGCAACCCGACGGTTCTTCCCAAGAACAGGCCCATACCTCTGAATTCTTCATTAAAGACCTTTAAGAGGCGATTAAATGCGATTTTCTCGTAAAATGATTTTATGCGCAGCAGGGTGCTGCGCATTCTTTTTTTCACATAATAAGGGGGTTGCCTTGCATCAATCACATGAGTATGTTAGGGATCAGTTAGAACTGAAGAGTTATTCCCAAGAAGAAATTATTCCTCTGTTGCCTCTTATTCAGGAGTGGGCGGCTCGTGATTTTTTGAACTATCCTTATCTTTGGGTGGCACCCGAAGAGGAAGTTTTCTCAGGTTTTTCTCTTTATATTAATGAACAAAGCGGGATGGGAGCTGTTGTCAAAAAACAAGGACAGGTCGTAGGCATCGCTTTGGGTTTGGCTTTTGATTGCGAGGGAATGCAAGCCCTGTTTGGCGATCTGGAAGCTACTCATGGGAAGTCTTTGAATGATAAAGTCAAAGAGAAAGGATTCGATCCCTCTCGCATCATTTATATGTCGCTCTTTCTTACAGCCCCCGAATACCGCAATGATCCCGAGATCGTTGAACTTCTCTATAATCGATTTGTCGATTTTGCTCACGCAATGGGCAGAAATCAGCTTTGCTATTTTGAAGATGCAAGAACTCTGGAAACGGACTTAAAACCTGAAAACCCCATTCCGATCGAACCCTGGGGATATGTCATTCATGGTTTCCGCAGTATGAATATCCGGCTGGATCTTCGTTGGAACACTCTGCAGTCAGACGGTTCTTCCAAAGAACAATTCCACACCTCTGAATTCTTTGTTAAAGATATTTAAAGTAAATGCCCAGCACAGCTGGGCGTTTTATTAGACTTTTTTGGGTAATAGAGAACGCAGTTCTGCTTGTAAAAGGGCAAAAGTTAAGAAAGAGTCGCGCAATTTGATCTGGCACTTTTTGCCTTCGATCGTCGCAATCAGATAGCCATCGATTAGACCTTGATAAAGTTCTTCAACAGAAAAGGCATCAATCCCTGCAATGGCTTCTCCAGCTTCAGGTGCAGCATCGTCTTGAGAGGCGACTTTAGCTAAAAACACGGGTATTAAGTTATTTGACATGCCTGAGTCAGTTGTCATCTCTCCCAGAACGTGCAATTCTTTAAGGGTAAAACCTGTTTCCTCTTTGACCTCGCGTATGGCTGTTTGTTCTATAGTTTCATTGTGATCGCGTTTCCCACGGGGAAGCTCATATTCCCAAGAACGCGTGGCGTGGCGGTAGTTGCGGTTTAAAGCAATTTTCCCATTGGGCAAAATGGGCATGACCGCGACTCCTGCCGATCCGGTGAGGGAGGAAATCCAGAATAAGCGGCCATAAACGCCATATTGCTTATTAGGAAATTGCACGGCGTCGTTTACCCACATCCAGTATTTATCTTTAGCAATCATTCCCACGGTACGTCCTGTGCTTTTCTCAATCTCTGCGATCTTTTTTCTATCTCGTATAATTTCAATTTCTCCCAAAGAGGCATTTCCCATCGGGCCAAGTGTTTCAGGATATTTATCGAGGTATTCAAAATACTCATCCAGCGTTTTGGAAGAGGTTTTTGCTGAAGAAGTGCTTGCGCAAACAAAGGGCTGTAGTGCTATCGAAGCAAATACAGTTAATGTTAAAAAAAATTTATGCAACGTGGTAAATTTCATAGAAAAACTCCAAATTTCTGACGGAGAAAAAGTTTATTTCATTTTCTCTTAATCCACAAGCTCTTTAGCGCGGCGGTAAGCTGCGAGAAAAGTGTGAATGATGCCAGAGCGCACTTTGGCGTCTTCCAAAGCGATTTTTCCAGCGATCGTCGTCCCAGCGGGTGAAGAGATCTGCCAGCGCAATTCGCCTGGATGCTTTCCGGTATGCTCCACCAAGGACAGCGTTCCCAAAAGCGTTTGCATGACGATATTTTTGGCATCTCCGCTGGTAAATCCCAGGGCGATACCCGCATCGATCATCGCTTCAATGAAAATCAGTATAAAGGCGGGCCCTGAGCCGGCTAAAGCCGTGAGGGCGTTCATTTTTTCTTCCGACAGCCATAAAATGAGACCCATCGGGGAAAAGACAGAAGTGAGGTGCTCCTTTAATTCGGGAGTTATTTCAGGATTTTCTGCAAAGCCAATCACTCCCTCGCCATATTCCACTGCCAAGTTGGGCATCATGCGCACGAGAGTGTTGTTTTCTCCCAATGCCTCTTTGAGGTATTTAAGCGAGGCGCCCGCTAAAACGCTTAAGATGACTTGATGGGGATGCAGATGCGATCTGAGTTGCTCGGCAGCCGTTTTTAAATCATGAGGTTTAAAGGCCAAAATGATCCACTCGGCATGGGCAATTGCTTCTTTAGGATCGCGATAGATTTTAATTTGGGGGAGATCCAGGGTAATTTTTTCGGGATGGCGGTCGTAAACAGCAATAGAGTGCAGCAGGGCCAATTGCTTGGCCATGCTGCTCCCTATATTTCCACATCCGATAAGGGCGATCTTCATGGTAACAGACCCTTAAAGGGGTTCAACTTTTGTATGGCGCTAGGTGGGTTTTGGATGAGATTTTGCATCATGTTTTTCAGGTTCTGTTTTGTGAATATAGATGTAAGCATTTGACCTAGCACGGAATTCATGATTTGGTCCACTGGCAGTCCGCCTTCACTGCTGATGTCGTAGAGTACGATCTGATCGATATGAGGTAGATGGATCACTTTGCCGCCCTCTTTAATATAGACTACATCGACATCAATGTTATTCAAAACGAGCTTACGTATCAAGACGCTTGTGGCAGGTGCCTGTTTGGCGGTTTTAGAAGGGGGTTTTTGTTTTTTTGCGCTAGCTTGTTGCAGATTGCCCATGATGCGCGACCAATTCCCTTGCGTTCCAGAGGCAGAATCGAATTCAAGGTCGAGATAGACGTTGTTCAACTCGATTTGTTCTATGGTAATTTGGTTTTTAAAATACTGGCTCAAAGGAGCTTGTACATTAATTTCTCCGCATTTAAACGATTGGGCTTGGACAGCTCCGGGCGGATTGCCGACTTCTATTTTTCTAACGCTGATGTTTCCCCATCCCAGATGAATGCTCCCAATGTCTACATACACCTTTAATTCCTTGGAGATGCGATTGGCGACAATATCTGGTACGCGTGACCAACCTATAAAAAGGACAATCACAATAATTAATAGGATTAAAACTATTATACCGGCTAGCGAAGTAAAAAACCTCTTCATATATCCTCTTGGGAGAACATTCTTTAAACTAATTTAAAAGTAATAAAACCTCCACTTCTCGACAATAAAAAAGGCGCTCGTTAGAGCGCCTTTGTATTTTCAAGATCTAAAGAGTCTGCTTAATAATCAGCCCCGGACATAGAAGGGTGGGCGTGAGAGTGCTGTTTATCCTCATCCACTTCTTCGGTAATGATTGCCTCGGTCGTGAGAAGCAGAGCAGCAATGGATGCTGCAAGCTCGATGCTGAGTCGAACGACTTTAGTCGGATCGACAATGCCCAATTGTAGCATGTTGCCGAACCTATCGTTGAGAGCATCCCATCCTTCATTAGCTGCCATGCCGGCGACTTTTTGAACGATGATAGCGCCTTCTTTGCCCGCGTTCTCAGCGATTTGGCGCAGAGGAGCGCAGATGGCCTTAATGATGATCTCCACGCCGACTTTTTCATCGCCTACAAGCGTAGTCGCCAATTTTTCGAGCGCGGGGATGCAACGGAGGAAAGAAACGCCTCCGCCGGGGAGAATGCCTTCTTCCACAGCAGCCTTTGTGGCATGAACCGCATCGTCGACGCGATCTTTTTTCTCTTTCATCTCTACTTCTGTTGCTGCGCCTACATTGATAATGCCTACGCCACCGGCGAGTTTGGCAAGGCGCTCTTGCAGCTTTTCGCGATCGTAGTCCGATGTCGTCTCTTGGATCTGGCGCTTGAGGAGAGCTATGCGCTCAGCGATTTTTTTCTTGTCGCCCGCGCCCTCGACGAGTGTAGTATCCTCTTTGCTGACAACGACTTTTTTCACGCGTCCAAGCTTGTCGATTGTGACTTTATCTAATTTAATGCCAAGCTCTTCGCTGATGAGTTCGCCGCCCACTAAGATAGCGATGTCTTCCAGGATGGCTTTGCGCCGATCGCCAAAGCCGGGGGCTTTGACAGCGCAAACTTTCAGGCCAGCGCGGATGCGGTTGACGACGAGAGTTGCCAAAGCCTCGCCTTCGACATCTTCAGCGATAATGAGCAGAGGACGTCCGGTTTCCGCCACAGCTTGCAAGATGGGGAGGAATTCCTTGATCGCAGAAATTTTCTTCTCGTAAACGAGGACGAAGGCATCTTCGAGAACACACTCTTGCGCTTCCGGATTTGTCATAAAGTAGGCCGAAACATAGCCGCGGTCGAAGTTCATCCCTTCAACGACATCGAGAGACGTCTCAAATCCCTTGCCTTCTTCAACGGTAATCGTTCCATCTTTGCCGACTTTTTCCATCGCCTTGGCGATGATCTCGCCGATTTCCGTGTCGCCATTGGCTGAAATGGTCGCCACTTGAGCGATCTCCTTGCGGTCTTGAATCGGCTTGCTTAGCGTTTTGATATGAGTGGTAATCTCTTTGACGGCCTTTTCAATCCCTTTTTTGATTTCCATGGGATTAGCGCCGGCGGCGACATTGCGGAGCCCTTCGCTGTAAATAGCTTCCGCGAGCACTGTGGCTGTAGTTGTTCCGTCGCCTGCCTTATCGGCTGTCTTGTTGGCGACTTCTTTGACCATTTGCGCGCCCATGTTTTCGTGTTTGTCTTCCAGCTCGATCTCTTTAGCGACTGTGACGCCGTCTTTTGTGATTTGAGGCGTACCGTAAGATTTATCGATCACGACATTGCGTCCCTTTGGTCCCAAGGTGACTTTTACCGTGGAAGCAAGCGTACGCACTCCTTTTAGGATCTTTTGACGCGCATCTTCTTTAAATTTAATGTTTTTAGCTGCCATAAACTATTATTTCTCCTTTTGACATTAATTGACTATTGCGATGATGTCATCCGCTTTCAAAATGACGTATTCCTCATCTTCAATCGTCACTTCCTGACCTGCGTATTTGTCCATCAAAATCACATCGCCCACACTTACGGGGATGGGGATGGTTTTGCCGTCAGAAGTTGTCGTTCCTGAGCCTATAGCGACAACCTTTGCTGTTTCCTGTTTTTTCTTTGCCGAATCGGGAAGGATAATGCTCCCTTGCATAGGCTCTTGTTCCACGCGTTGCACGAGAACACGATTGCCGAGCGGTTTGAGAGTGGCTTTTTTAGTAGTTTGTTGTTGCACCATCGTTGCCTCCTGGTTGAATGCAAAATCTGCCCCTATTTTATGAGTGTTGAGTTTTTTTTGACAAGAAAAATTAGCACTATTCCCGTTAAATTGCTAAAACACGTTAAAAAATATTTTTAATTAGATGGTTAAGCAATAAGGACTATTGACTTAAGCCAGCCTGATAGCCAATATTACAAACAAAAAAATCTTCAAGGAGAATGGAAATTATGGCGCTATCATCATTGAGTATTCCAAAAGGCGAAAAGGTGCAAGAGAGAGGACAGCTCGATAAGCAGGGGTGCTGGGATGTCGAATCCTTATATTCTTCTTGGGACGCCTGGGAGGGGGAAATGAAACAGGTGGGGGAGGCGCAAGTCCCTCACTGGCCGCATATCGGCGCCTACCGGAACAAATGGCAGCAAAGTCCCACCCTATTAAAAGAACTGATCGAACTCTGCTTGTCTTGTGAAAGGCGCCTTTCCAAGCTCCACACCTACGCGCATTTAAGGCATGACGAAGATGTTGCAAGCGAAATTCCCAAACGCGCCTACGCGCGCATTACGGCGCTGCTTCACGATTTTCGGCAAGAGACCGCATGGATCGAACCGGCGCTGTTGGAATTTCCCCAAGAAAAGATGCAAGCCTTTCTCCGCGATTCTTCCCTTAAGGATTATGTCATTTATCTGGAGAAAATTTTGCGCTTAAAGGCGCATACGCTGCCTACAGCGGAGGAAGAGCTCTTGGCTAAAGCGGGGATGGCCTTGGACGCGGCGCATCGCGCTTTTGGCGCATTGAATAATGCCGATCTGCAATTTGGCTACATCGTTGACAGCCAGGGCAAACAGAGGGAATTAACGCATGGAAAGTATTCAGTCTATATGCGCGATCGAGATCGCGTGCTCAGAGAAAATGCTTTCAAAACTCTGCATCGCGCTTTTTTGGGATTTGAAAATACTATCTGCGAGCTGCTCAACGGGCAGATCCAAGCGCATGTTTTTGAAATGCGCGCTCGCAAATATGACTCTTCCCTGCACGCAGCCCTTTTCCCCAATCAAATTGATTTAAAAGTCTACGAATCTCTAATTAAAACAGTGCGCGCCCATTTGCCTTCCCTGCATAAATACGTCGCTTTGAGGAAAAACGTGTTGGGTTTGGAAGAAATGCATGCTTATGATTTGCACGTGCCGCTGGTCAAAGAAGTCGATATGATGATGAGCTACGACGAGGCGGTGGAAGCGATCATAGAATCCTTGTCCATAATGGGGGAGGAGTATCAAAAGGTGTTGCGCGCCGGGCTGACCGATGCGCGATGGGTAGACCGCTATGAAAATGCGCGCAAGCGCTCAGGCGCCTATTCCAGCGGATGCTACGATAGCATGCCTTATATTTTGATGAATTACCACAGCACCTTCAATGATGTGATGACGCTTACGCATGAAGCGGGGCATAGCATGCACTCTTTCTTAAGCAGAACCCATCAGCCCTACCAGTACTCCCAATATTCTATCTTTGTCGCCGAGGTTGCCTCTACTTTTCATGAAGAACTCCTTCTGCGGCATTTTCTTAAAACAGCGCAAAAGGAAGAGGAGAAAATCTTTCTCATCAATCAAAAGATCGATGCGATACGCACTACCATGTTGCGCCAAACGCTCTTTGCCGAATTTGAGCTCATGCTGCATCGCTTATGCGAAGAGGGCGCTCCTTTGACGCCAGCACTTCTCAAAGAAGAATACCGCAAACTCAATGAAGAGTACTATGGAAGTGAAATGGTACAGGACGCGGAAGTGGATATTGAATGGGCTCGCATTCCTCATTTTTATTATAATTTTTACGTCTATCAGTATGCTACAGGCATTAGCGCCGCGCATGCCCTTGTTGAAAAAGTGTTAAAGGGAGGAGAAGCTGCCCGAGATAAATATCTGGCGTTTCTTTCTGCGGGCTCTTCTCGTTATCCTCTGGATGTGCTGCAGCTTGCCGGCGTCGACATGCGCACTGCGGAAGCCGTAACAAGCACCATGCTTCATTTTGGGGAATTAGTCGATACATTAGAGGCAATTGTGAAAAAAAAGTAAAAAAAATATTGCTTGAAATTACGTGAAACACGTATCTCCTTTGGAAGCATTTAAATATTTTTTTTCACTTCCAAATATGAACAAGCAACGCGCTAAAGATTCCTTTGTCGTAGTCAATGAAAAAGGGCTGCATACGCGTCCATCTACCGAACTTGTGAAATGTGCTACGGGATTTAAATCGCAAGTGACGCTGCGTTATCAAAATTGTGTGGTGAACGCGAAATCGCTGCTTGGCATTTTAATGCTCGCGGCAGCGCGAGGCGCGAGAATCGCAGTCGAAGCGGAAGGCGAAGACGCCGAACAAGCAGTCCGCACCATAATCCAACTAGCCCGCAACAAATTCAACATCAAATTCTAATCTTCTTCGACGGCGATGGCTTTTTCTAGGATTTCTTTGCGGCAGAAGACGGGAAGATTGTGCATTAGGGCTAGGGTGATGCTGTCGCTGGGGCGGCTGTCAATTTCTAGGACTGATTTTTGCTCGCCGATCTGCTGTTCGAGATAAATTCTGGCAAAGTAGATCGTGTCTTCGATATCATTAATCACTACCTGCAGGGGCTTTATCTCAAAGCCTTTGAAAATGGCATTAATGAGATCATGGGTATATGGGCGAAGTTTTTTTTCTTCCGTGAGATAGATTTGAATATTTTGTCCAACAGCGGGATCGGTAAAAATGGCAAAGCGCTTTTGCTCTGTCCCTAAGATGAAAACGGTGTAAGAGCGCGATTGCATGATCTTATTGAAAGTAATGGGGACGATTTCCGACATGCTGTCCAACCTCAAGGCCTGATGGTAACTTGTCCGTCAAAAAAGCCGATTACCACTCTCCCGGCTAAATGAAAGAAAAAACCTGTGTCTATAACTCCTGGAATATGAATGAGGACTTCGTGATCTTTTTCGGGAGCTTCCCTAGGGTGATCAAAATGGATATCGATGAGGAAATTGTGATTGTCTGTGGAAAAGAGCTTGTTGTCTTGTGTTTTGCGAAAAATGCCACGGTATCCCGCTTTTTCTATGTGGCGCAAGGTGGCTAGATGGGCAAAAGGGATTACTTCGACGGGGAGCTTGCACTGCCCCAGTTGAGGCACGAGCTTGGATTCATCGACGATGACGATGAGCTCATGGCTCATAGTGGCCAGGATTTTTTCTCTGACGAGAGCTCCGCCTCCACCCTTGATCATTCTCTTTTGCGGATCGATTTCGTCGGCGCCGTCCACGGTTATATCTACAGAGGTTATAATATTGATGTCGATGAGGGGAATATTTCCATGCTTGGCCTGTTGGAAAGAGCGCTCGGAACTGGCTGCTGCCTGAATTTTCAAACCTTCTTGGCAGCGTTGAATCAGCCGTTCGATAAAATAGAAAACAGTTGATCCGGTTCCCAGTCCAATTAACATTCCGTCTTTAATGAGC
This sequence comes from Rhabdochlamydiaceae bacterium, assembly GCA_036493355.1. Lineage (GTDB taxonomy): Bacteria > Chlamydiota > Chlamydiia > Chlamydiales > Rhabdochlamydiaceae > JABDFI01. The sequence goes on along the minus strand of DASXPV010000032.1, from coordinate 7,178 downwards.
TCAGCAGCTTTATATCCCACGCCTTTTTTTGCAGATTCTTTCGATAGCATATTAGCAAACGGCATCGCGATTCCTGTTATAAATTGATGATTGCATTACCCGATTTTTTGGTAAAGCGGCATCAAATGAGCGTGTCTAAAAAAAATCTTATATTGTATAAAAATATTGAAATCCATAGAATGAGATCTGCCAGGTTGTGAATCCTTGAGGGTGAGTGATTTAAATGCCATTAGATAAAAAAAAACTTATCGCCGAAGAAAGTGCAAAAACGCGCAAAGCAAGAGAAAAACTCAAAAAGCAATTGGATGCCAATGATAAGAAAATTACGCAGCAGGCCCTGGAGAGAAAATCGATTGAAATCCATCGCTGGATAGCCAGACATGCACATAATCGCGTCATTTTAAAATCAAAAAGCATCTCGCTTTTTGATGAGAATCGCAATACCGCGGAGGTCAGCCAGCGCGTTTGCAATTTCGTCGAGCAAATCAATCGGGACGCCGTTACTTCATCTTCTCCAGAGCAGATGTCGAAGTTAAAAGAAATTGCCTCGAAAAAATAATTTTCCTCCATTTTTTGCGCTTATTTAGATATACTTGCTCTATTCTTATGACTAACGTTATTGAAATTCTCAAAGAGCGCGGATTAATCGAAGCGGTGACGCATGAGGAACTCGCCGAACGCGTAGAAAAGCCGATAAACCTTTATTTTGGCTGCGATCCTTCTGCAGACAGCCTCCATGTGGGCAATTTAGTGGGGATTATCGTTTTGCGCTGGTTTCAAAAGTATGGCCACACCCCCTTTGTGATTTTAGGAGGGGCGACGGGACGCATCGGAGACCCATCAGGAAAAAGCCTGGAGAGGCCCCTGCTCGATGCTGAGACAATCCATCACAATATCAGGCGCATTGCCAAGAACTTTGAATCGATATTAGACTTTACAGCGGGCTCTAATCGCCCCATCCTCTTAAATAATGATCAGTGGTTTGCTCGATTTCCCCTCATCGATTTTTTGCGTGATATCGGCAAGCATTTCCGGGTAGGCTCTATGCTCGCCAAGGAAAGCGTCAAGGCGCGTCTGCAATCAGAAGAAGGGATTAGTTTTACCGAATTTAGTTATCAATTGCTTCAGGCCTATGATTTTTACCATCTTCACTTGCACCACAATGTGGAGCTGCAGATCGGCGGAAGCGACCAGTGGGGAAATATTACCGCAGGCACAGAACTGATCCGCAAACTGGGCCGCTTGAGCGCCTTTGGACTTACATTTCCTCTTCTGACGCGCAGCGATGGCAAAAAATTTGGAAAATCGGAAGAGGGGGCCATTTGGCTTTCCGCAGACAGATGTTCGCCTTATCAATTCTATCAGTACTTTGTCCGCATGGCGGATGCGGATGTCATTAAATTAATGCGCATGCTGACCTTTATGGAAATGGGCGAAATTCGCGAATACCAGGACATGATGGGGAAAAAGGATTATATTCCCAATACCGCGCAAAAAAAACTAGCCGAAGAGCTAACTTTGATTGTGCATGGCAAAGAGGGATTGGAGACTGCCTTAAAAGTGACCGAGGGCGCCTCCCCGGGCAGTCAGACCGAGCTTAATCCCGATACTTTGCGCGAGATTGCCAAGGATATGCCAAGCATGACTCTGCAGTATGACGAGATCGTCGGCAAACGCTACGTCGATGTCGTCGTTAAAATTGGCCTTTTGTCCAGTAAGTCAGAGGCCGTGCGCTTGATTCAAAATGGGGGAGCCTATTTAAATAACGAGCGCGTAAGCGATCCCCATTTCCAGATCGAAAACAGCTTTCTGATTGGCGGAGAATTTCTGCTCTTTGGTCTGGGCAAAAAGAAAAAAATGATCTTATCTATTAAAAGATAGACCTCCCCCTTCGACTTTAACAGCCAAAAATTGAACTTTTTTTTATAAATAATTTTTTTTTTATAAAAAGACTTGCTTGAAATTCAATGTGATACAACAATGAGCACATAGAAAGCATACGACTAAAAGAGGCATGCTGCGAGGGCTGTTCGTCAAACAAGGAGTTCAAAACGTATGGCGACAATCACTAAGAAAAAGTTAATCCAGGTGATTTCTCAACAGCGAGGGGTCCACCCAAATGATGTGCGCAATGTCGTTCAATCGTTTTTAGATGCTATGACAGAATATCTCTCGAAAGGGGACCGATTGGAATTCCGCGATTTTGGAGTATTCGAAGTAGTAGAAAGGAAGCAAAAGATTGGCCGCAATCCGAAAAATGCCGCAGTTCCCATTGTCATTCCAGCGCGCCAGGCCGTCAAGTTCACGCCTGGTAAAAAAATGAAAAAATTGATTGAAAAAGAGAAAAAAGCTTCTCTTTCTAAAGGTCCCTCCCCCAGATAATTTTTTTTTGGGTATCTTAAGATAGGTTCAGTTATCAACCTATTTTTTTTCGATTTATAATTTGCTAATACCTTATCAATGTGTTAACATGGATTAACTGCTATGGTTAAATTTTTTTTAATTACCGCTATCGTTCTTTTTTCCATTCTAGGGTGTGTGGCTATTGTAAAAAAAATGGTCGCGCGACACTCGGAGAAGGTGTTATCCAAAAATAATAAGCCGCGCCCTCCGGCGGAAACTCCTATCGTGTCCATCCCCGTTAAACCTGGCGAGATGGCTTTAAACGCACCCAAGCAAGACGTCAAGCTTCCAAACGACGTGGCAGAGCAAAATTTGCCCAGGCCGCTCCTTTCGGCAAAGGATGATTTTCCCCATATTGACCGCGTATTTCAATTGTTTACTTTAGGATCTTCCAAATTTCCTATTGTAGAGACGGTTACTTATTCCAGCTCCGTGCCCTGGCTTAAAGGGCGTCCCGCATGGCTTGTCGATTATGCGTCGCATTACAATACCTCGCGCCATTTTATCGCGCGCAGCCTCAATGGCAAGCTGGATTATTTTTCTCAAAAGATCTCAGAGGGCAATCGCTTTAACGTATTTCGCACAGACAAGCGGATTCAATTCTATCTTTTAGTCGATGTTTCGCGTTGCAAGATGGGGTTTTATTATGTCGACTTGGACACCAATGAGAGAATTTTAATTAAAACCTATTCCGTCGGCCTGGGAAAACCCGTTGAGCATTCATCCTCGGGTACGCTCACGCCTTTGGGACGCTATTCCTTGGGCAGCCATGTCGCGGTCTATACGCCGGGCATCGAAGGATTCTATCACGATCAGAAAGTGGAGATGATCCGCGTGTTTGGAACGCGTTGGATTCCCTTTGATCAAGAAATCGAGCGTGCCAGCGCTTCCGCTAAGGGATATGGCTTGCAGGGGGCCCCGTTTGTTTTTGATCAGAAGGCAGCTAAGTACGTTGAACAGCGCCAGTGCATTGGAGCCTATGACAGTGATGGATGCATTCGCTTATCTTCAGAAGATATCGAAGAGTTATTTTCTATAGTGATCAGCAAACCAGCTTTCATTGAAATTGTTAAAGATTTCCATGAGGCTAAGCTCCCTGGCAAAGAAGTCGCCACCCCTTCCCGGTAATTTTGAGGTATGACGATGTTATCTCATGAAAAACAGATTTTGGAGTATGAGAAGACCATCGCAGAGCTCAAAGAGCGCAATAAGGAGAATGCCTTGTGGTCCGATGAGGAGATCGTCAAACTAGAGGCAAAGCTCGATCAATTGAAAAAGAAGGTGTATTCAGAACTTTCTCCTTGGGAAAGGGTTATGATTTGCCGCCATCCTGCCCGCCCTAAAGCTGTTGATTATATCCGCAATTTCTGTGAAGGTTTTGCCGAATTGCACGGAGACCGCCTGTTTCGCGACGATCCCTCCATTATCGCAGGCCTGACGAAAATCGATGGGGTTAAATTTATGGTCATCGCTCAAGAAAAAGGATGCGATACGCAAAGCAGGCTGGAGCGCAATTTTGGAATGCCACACCCCGAAGGCTATCGCAAAGCGATGCGCTGCATGCGCCTGGCCGCAAAATTTCAGCTGCCCGTTCTTTCTTTAATTGATACGCCAGGTGCCTATCCAGGGCTTGCCGCCGAGGAGAGAGGGCAAGGGTGGGCCATCGCCAATAATTTGTGGGAAATGGCGCGCCTTCCTACTCCCATCATCGCTGTTCTCATCGGCGAAGGATGCTCTGGAGGAGCTTTGGGAGTAGGAATAGGGGATGTCGTCGCGATGCTGGAACACGCTTACTACGCGGTAATTTCCCCGGAGGCATGCTCTTCCATTCTTTTTAGGGATACGAGCAAGAATGAACTTGCCGCCCGGATGTTGAAAATGCACGCGGAAGAGCTACTTAAATTCGATATTATCGATGCGATTATTGAAGAACCTCTAGGCGGTGCCCATCATGATCCCCATACCGTCTACCGCAACGTGAAAAATTATATCATTAGCCAATGGAATATTTTAAAAACCGTTCCCCAGGAAGTACTGATTGAACAGCGTTATCAAAAATACCGGCGCATGGGCAAATTCACCCTCGAGCACAAGAGCTAAACCGTTATGAAATTACTTCTAAAAGCAGCGCTGCGCTCCCGTCGGCACCTCTCACTTCTCGTCGCGACGTTCTTAACTCTGTTTGTTCTTACCATTGCCAGCCAAATGGAGATGTTTGCCTTGGGCGTTCTATCTAATAGCGGAGCTGATTTCTTCACTCTTTTTTCGAAAGGCAAGACAGAGCAATTTTCTGGAGAGGGTTCTGTCTCTTTGCAGCATGTTCAAGAGGTGTGGCAAGAGATCGATACGCAGCATACGGGCGTCATTACCAAAGAGCAAGCCGCCTCCTACATCACAGCGCAAAAAAAAGATGCCAATCCTCTCAATTGGATCCTGGGCAAAATAAAACAGAAATTTCAGTTTTCCAATAATATCACAGCCCTGGTGCTTGTTTTGCTGTGCGTTGCGGTATTTAAAGCAATTTGGCTTTTTGCCAGCCGCTATACCACTCAATTGCTCTCCATTCGCGTGAGCCGCGACTTGCGCCAGCAGTATTTTGAGCATATTCAATCCTTGCCGATGAGTTTTTATCAAAAGCACAATATTGGAAGCCTCTCTTCTCGAGTGGTAGGGGACGCTGGGCAAATCGCGATATCGATTAACGCCTGGATGACCAACTATTTGCAGACCCCTTTTACCATTCTCACCTGCCTTTCTATGTGTTTTTATCTGTCCTGGCAGCTTTCACTCGTCATCTTTTTCGGCGTTCCTTTAATCATTCTGCCCATTGTTTTCTTAGCGCGCCGCGTCAAGCGCGTCTCTAGGCAGCTGCAAAAAAATCAGGAAGGATTTGCCAATGTCCTGATCGACTTTTTGGCAGGCATTCAAACGGTGAAGATCTTCTCCATGGAAGCGTTTGCTTTGAGAAAATACAAAGAGCAGAACGACCGCATGGCGGTGTTAGAAGGCAAGACGGCAAAATATGGCTTGCTGACGCGCCCCATCGTGCACGCCATCACAACCATGTGTCTGGCAAGCGTCGTCCTCTTCGGGCTGTATGCCGTAGGAATGAGCCTTTCGCAGCTCATCGTCTTTTGCGGTCTGCTGCAGCTCATCTATGAGCCTGTGAGAAAATTTGCCGATGAGAATGCCAGCATCCAGCGCGGCGTGGTGGCGGCCGAACGTATGTTCGAGGTTCTGCATTTAATTCCGGAAATCGAGGACAAGAAGGGAGCTATCGAACTGAAAGGGTTCCATGAAAAAATGGAATTCGACAAGGTCTGGTTCCGCTATGGCGGCGAATGGGTTTTAAAAGATTTGAGCTTCACGGTGCACAAAGGGGAGACCCTCGCCATTGTTGGCCCGACAGGAGCTGGAAAATCGACTATTGTCCAGCTGCTCTGCCGTCTTTTTGAAGTGCAGCAAGGTGAAATCCGCATCGATGGCAAACCTTTGAGCGATTATACGCAAAAGTCTTTGCGCGAACACATCGCGTTCGTCTCTCAAAAGCCCTTCCTCTTTTGCGATACCATTGCCGCCAATATCTCCTACGGCAGAGATTTTTCTCGCGAAGAAATCGAGGGCGCTGCCAAGCGCGCTTATGCGGATGAATTTATTTGCCGCATGCCGCAAAAATACGATTCCCCACTTGCTGAGACGGGGCAAAATCTCTCTGGCGGGCAGCAGCAGCGCCTTGCCATCGCGCGCGCTTTGGTTAAAAACGCGCCTATCCTCATTTTAGATGAGGCTACGTCCTCTTTGGATGGATTGAGCGAGGTGCGCATTAAGAATGCGATTGCGGATCTACACGGCGAGATCACGCAAATCCTCATCGCCCACCGCCTTTCCACCATTGAGCACGCAGACCGCATCCTCTACCTTGAGCGCGGCGTTAAAATCGCTGAGGGCTCAAAACAAGAACTCCTAGAAACATGCGAACCATTCCGCCTCACCTGGGAAGCCCTCTACCACACCGAAAAATCCACCGAAGCCCTTTCACCGCATCTTTAAATTTACTTTAAGTTATTTTTAGACAGTTCCTTGTATTGTTAATATATTATAAATAGTATTTTCTTATTTGAATTTTTAATAATGTTGATTTAAAACGGATTTTAATTAAATTAACCAGGTAAAAATAATAATGACTATTATACCTTCTACCCGCGCTTATCCTATGTTGGGACCAGGTTCTCTTCTCGAACTCCTTCCAGAAGAAATAGAGCCTGTTTCTCAAACAGAATCTTTTGCAAGGCAAGACTTTACAGCTGAAAAGATCTTTTCTTCCACTCTATTTTCTTCTAGTTCTTCAAGTACCTCTAGCCCAAGCGTGACTTTAAGCCTGAGCGGTGAAGCTTCAACCGGCCCCTATTTTGATACATTGCCCAAAGACCTTTTCGGCAAATGCATTATTGCCCTCACGGGTAGTCCGCAGTTATAGTAATTTAAAACAAGATTGAGAAAATCTCCCGCGTCGGCTTTGCAGAAAATTTTTCGTCTTCGCTCGCGCCTTGTACTCGTACAATGGTCGCTCGCTCCAGACAAAAAATTTTCGCAGCCTCCTTGCATATTTTTCTCAATCTTGTTTTAAATTACTATATCTTCAACCCACCTCACTGTTTTGTAGGCAGTGCTCTCACTGACGCCATAGCTCTGACTCACATGAAAATATGTCCGGTATTCCCGGATATATTCCAAGGCCATTAACAGCATATTTTCTATGCTCAGTTTATTCTTCC
>DASXPV010000031.1:0-2672 GCA_036493355.1 Rhabdochlamydiaceae bacterium | reverse complement strand
CCTTTGATACGTCATTCCCTGCTTTCTGGGATGGAGAACGAGCCCACTCATCGCGTCGCCCTGCATCCAGGATATTCTTCCCTGAGCTAGCAGTGAGCCAGCCTGGGAAGTGCGCTCACCAAAAAACCTACCCGTGAAAAGAGTATCCAATAGGGTGAAAATGGTCCACCATTCAGGTATCGGCTCCAAGTAAAATGCGCATACGGAGATTATATCGATTGCGATATCCATAGGCTTGTCTCATCGTCGTTTTGGTTCGATTGTTCTTTCCTTCAACAAAACCATTTGAAACGAGCATAGGCAAAAATTGAAAAAAAGCGAGAATTTCTTGTCTCCAGTTTTTAAAAGGAGAAAGAGCCTCTCGAAGAGCAGTTGGCCCTTCTTGTTGAACCTGCTTGATCCAAGCATCGAGCTGCCCGGCCGCATCAGCCATCGTTGCCGTGGCGTACCACGTGCGCAAGGCTTCTTTCAATTGCCATGCTTTTTCAAGATCGGGAAGTCGAGTCCCAATCTTTTCCCGTTCCTGTGTTTCTTCTTGCGTCAAATCTTCTTTTGCCTTCAAAAAGAGGTACTGTTTCCTATGCAGGAGGATCGTTCCTTCTTTTCGGTGTGCCCAACTGGAAAGCACTTTCCGAAAGTGACCTTGACCCACTTTTGGGGGGTTGGAGAAGAGAAATTTGCTACAATAAGACGAGGAGGATTCGATGGGCAAATCTCAGCCAACCTATAGCAAGGAATTCAAGCAGGAAGCTGTAAAGCTTTTTGAAACCAGCGGAAAGAGTAAAACACAAATAGCAAGAGATCTTGGAATTTCCGATAGTGCATTGAACAAATGGTGTAAAGAATTTGGAAATTTGGGAGAAGAGGCCTTTCCAGGAAAAGGTCACCAAATTCCTATAGAAGAGGAAAATAGAAAACTGAGACGTGAAAATGATATTTTGAGACAAGAAAGGGAAATAGTAAAAAAAGCGTTGGGCATCTTCACGCAACCCCATCCGTAAAATACCAGTTTCTGTCTGAGCATTGTCATCTCTTTCCCATTATCCGCATGTGTCATGTTCTTGAAGTTTCAGAGAACGGATACTATAATTGGCGCAAAAGAGGAAAAAGCCAGAGAAAGCAGGATGATGAACAGCTTACGGAGCGCATCAAAGATGCCTATAATGATAATAGGGGTGTTTATGGAATCCCTCGCATTCATGCGGAGCTGAAGGAACAAGGAATACACTGTGGGAGAAAACGAATAGCACGACTGATGCGTGAAAAAGGCATCAATGCAGAGAGAAAGAGGCGCAAAGCACGAACAACGGACAGTCGTCACGATTCACCGATCGCTCCCAATCTGCTTTCGCGTGATTTTACCGCTGATGCACCAAACAAAAAGTGGTTGACCGATATGACATTCATTGCCACGAGAGAGGGATGGCTTTACCTTGCTGGAGTCCTTGATGCTTATTCACGCAAAGTGATAGGATGGGCAATGGGTAAGGAACATGATGCAGAATTGGTAAAAGAAGCACTTCAGATGGCGCTTCTCCAGCGACAACCTAGAGCTGGTCTCGTGCATCACTCGGACAGAGGAAGTGAATATGCCAGCAAAAGCTATCAAGCAATGCTGCATCAGCATAATATTCAGATGAGCATGAGCAAAAAAGGTGATTGCTATGATAATGCTCCTATGGAAAGTTTTTGGGGAACACTCAAAGAAGAAGGTGTTGGGAAAGATGTATTTCCAAGCAGAAAAGAAGCAAAAACAGTCATTTTTGACTATATCGAGGTGTTTTACAATCGAAAACGGAAACATTCTTCTTTGGGATATCTGAGTCCAGTAGACTTTGAAAAACAAGGAGAACAGAGAGAAAAAGATCTTTCTTGACAAAGAGATGATTGTATGGTATATTTAGTCTGTACATATATAAACTATCTTTTCTCTCTTTTTCATCTCTTTTGATGAATCTCCAGTGACTCACCTTCCACGTTTGAGTCCCCCCCAAAAGCGGGTCAATTCCACCATCGTGGCACTGGACCGAGGCTACGACGCCACTTGGTTGTGGTGCCGTTGTAGTGGGTTGGGTATTGGAGTCTTGGGTCGTCTCAAAAGCAATCGGTGTTTTTACCGTGTTGCCCCCGCACCAACGGGCAAGAAAGGTGCTCCACGCAAAGATGGAGCGAAACTGCAACCCAAAGACAGCAGCACTCATGCTGAGCCAGATGGCATGTGGAGTGGTCCCGATGAGAAAGATCGTCCTGTAGAAGTGACGTGGTGGAAGCGCATGCATGTCAAACAGGCTCGCTGGTTGGAGGTCACCGTTGTGCGTGTCGTGCGACCGCATGCAACCAACAAGGAGCGAGATCCACGGGTAAGCTGGTTTGTCTGGATTGGTGAGGAGTCGGTCAATCTTGCCCAGATCGCCTTGGGCTATGTGTTGCGCTTTGGGCAAGAGCATGGCTATCGCTTTGACAAACAGGCGCTCATGTGGGAGCAACCACGCTTGCGTACTCCAGAGCAGTTTGAGCTCTGGAGTCATATTGTCGCTATTGTCCACAATCATCTGGTCCTTTCGCGTTCTCTGGTTGAACCAGAATTGCGTCCGTGGGAAAACAAGCAGCGCCAATCGACCCCTCAACAAGTGCGGCGAGGGATTGGCAAATTGTTGCCACGTTTGGGGACC
>DASXPV010000030.1:0-17691 GCA_036493355.1 Rhabdochlamydiaceae bacterium | reverse complement strand
GCTACGATAATGGGGTTGGGTCCTATATACGATATAGGAGCGAAAGAAATTGAATCGTTATTAACGGACAAGCTCATTTTTATCCAAATTTCAAATGTTATTAAACGAATTTTAAAACATTTTCATTTTTAATGTCAATTTAAAATAAAATAATAACTATTTTAAATAAATTAATTTACAAAATAGCATTTTAGAAAGTATTTGAAAATTTAAATTTTTAAATGTTAAATATTTCCTCCGCTTTCCCATTTCTTTAAACTCTCTGCCTAAACTTGTGCCTTGAAGTTTTTGAGGCATATCGATGAGATCCTCGGTCTCTCGGCACAGTAGTTGAAGTGCAGCAAAAGACATTTGTCTGGCGCCATCGAATTGAGATCGATTTGTAGAGGATGATGCACTCATTTAAAACCTCTTGAACCTCCCTCGCCTAACGGCAAAGGATTTTTGTTTCTTCGCTCTTCTTAAGGATCGCACTATTGAAATCTCGTTTGGTACCTATTTAAGGCCATAATTTTGGTGAATATTTAAATCGTATAAGGTAAAATATTTTCAGGTTGTGGTAAAGCCTAATGAGAAAAAAATGATCTATATTTTTTGGACATGCGCTCACAAGGAAGAATCTAGAAAAATCATCTATGGGCTGCTTGAAAAGAGACTTATCGCGTGCGCTTCCGCCATCGATGACGTTGAATCAATTTACCGATGGGAAGGAAAGATAGAGGAAAGCCGAGAAATTAAAGTCATTCTAAAGACGGGCGCTGAGCATTTTGATGCGATCTTGGGTTATATTGAAGAAAATGGCAGCTATTCTGTGCCTGAAGTCATTCAAGTCGATGCCGTTAGAGGCAACCCTAAATATCTAAAATGGGTTGCCGAAGAAGTGGATTAAGTATTTCTATGGTATTAGGCTATCCAAATTCAGAGAACGTCTCTAAGGTTAGCGGTTTAAATCCAAGCATTTTAATCGCGCCTTCCACATCTACGCGCTGCTTAGGATCGGTTTGCAAAAGGGCTATAATTAACTCCCTGAGATCTTCGGAAATATCCAGAGAAAGAGGGATGTCGCCTTCTAATACCCGATCGCGTATTGTTTTGTCTTCGAAAATGCTATCGGGACTAAGTCCTGTGCACATTTGCAAAAGAAGCAGTCCAAGGCTAAACTCATCGATCTTTCGGCTTTTTTCATTATGCGGACAGGAATAGATCCCCTCCACGCTTCTACATAAATTCTGTTCTTGAACAGCGCAGTTAAAGTCGATAACAACAATATCCTCTGGATTGCGCGAAGGGATGAGAATGTTTTGCGGATTGAGGTCGCGATGAAAAATCTGAAGCGCCTTAAAAGAGCTGACCGCTCTGAGAATCTTGTCAAAGCAGCGCCGCACAACATAAGCGTTGCCCAAATTTCCTTTTGCGCTATACTCCTCTAAATCCAAAGCCTCTGGAATGTATTCGTAAATCTCAGCGCAAATGAGGTTATTATCGTTCCCTCCAAAAATCAATCCTTGTTCTTTGTCATAGGAAATCACGTGGATAGGTGCTAAGACATCTTTGATGCCCTCCTTACCCAAAAGACAAGGAGCTCCCCTCTTATCGGAGTAGATAAATTGCTTCACAGTGGGGTAATTCCACATTTTGATTTTAGAAACCTTTAAAAACTGACTGCTTCCCCAACGATTTCGGATTAAAAAAGCATAGGAACCGCTTCCTTTTGTAGCTAAATGCTTTTCTAAAGTGTAACCTTGTTGCAGTAAAAATTGCCCCAAATGGGAAAGTGATAAACTCTCAATGGTAAGGCCATCTACTTGATCGCAGCCGATTACAGAATTAAAAGCATCCAAATCCGTAAGGGAGAGGTCCTTCAAAGCGGAATTTCTCGAAAGCACGGCTTTTCTACGCTGTAAGGCCACGTCCTGCTGCTGTTCAACAGAGAGCTTATTACTGGATTCTACTGCATCTTCTTCTGTAGTATTTTGTGGTAAAGACCAATCGGGTAATTCATCTTCTTTTGAAAAGCTATAATGATTATCCACGCCCAAGCCCAAAGGAGAAGGACTAGGACCGGAGGGATAGCGCTGTTCTTTCTCAAAGGGAATGCTGCTTAGAGTCGAAGGACTGCTGCACGAGGGGCTCTCGGAATCTTGACCGCTGCTCCCTTTAGGAGATAAGCTACTATTCGAGGAAAAGGAAGACGACATGGAACTATCCGCAAAAAATCCAACGCTTTCCTCTTTTGGAGATGGAGAGATTTCTTCAATGGTAAACTTTGTCTGAGAAGAGGAGGTAACAGTGATTTTTGATACCATAATAAAAATCCTCAAAGAGAAATGAATTTTTCAAATACGCGAGGAAGAGGCGCTTCAAAATGCATCTTTTTCTTTCTCAGCGGATGGACGAAAGAAAGTTTAGCCGCATGCAGGCAAAGGCGCGAAAAAGCAGGACCCTGGTAGCGATCATCCCCTACTACGGGAATCCCCGCTTGCTGGCAATGCACGCGCAATTGATGCTTTTTTCCAGTAACGGGCTTTAAACATAATAACGCGTACTGACCGCGCCGCCCAATGACCTCGTAATGCGTAATGGCTAGCTTTCCCTTTTCTGGGTCTGAAGTGGAATGCATAGAATAGAGAGGGTCTTCCTGCAAATAGCTCTCCCACGTTCCTTTTGCAGAAGGTGGCGCTCCGGCGACGATGGCAAAATAGACTTTTTCAATAGAGTGCTGTTCAAACTGCTGTTTTAGATGCTTGCGCGAAAATTCGCTGTAAGCAAACAACATTACCCCTGACGTTCCGCGGTCCAAGCGGTGCACTGGAAACACGCGCTGTCTATGAAAGCGCTTTTTCAGCATATCGTGCAGCGAAGTGGCCTTTTCAAAATCTGTTGCCACACTCAACAAGCCTTCGGGCTTTTCTAATACGACTAGCGCCTCGTCTTCAAAAAGCAATTTAACTTTCTTGTCGATAAAACTGACTTTAGGGCCAATAACTACACCCGCGCCTTTAGGGATAGTATCATGCGACTTCCCAATGGCTTTGCCATTGACGCGCACCCTTCCTGCTTTAATCCATTCGCGCAACGTATTTGCCGAACTCTCGGGAAAATTTTCCTGTAAAAAAGCCAGGGCTTCCAAATCTGATGGGCAGATAAATTCCATGAGAAACACTTTAGCATAATTCTAGTCTACTAGTAACTTAAAAAAATTTTTACTGTAAAAATAACTTGTTCCTCAAATTGCCTTCCCTGTATATATTGCGTTTTATCTATTTTGGGGGGATCCAACCATGCAAACAACGAAGGAAAAGGTCAGCTACTGTATCGGACTGGAAACGGGAAAAAATTTAAAGCATCAATTTGCCGACATAGATTTTAAGTGCTTAAACCAGGGGTTTAACGATGCTTTGGAAGGCAAGAATCCCCTTTTACCTCTCGAAGAGATCCAATCCATTCTCGTGGCTTTGAAAAATCAAATTGAAATGCAGCAGCGCCAGTATTTTACGCAACTGGCAGAAGAAAATAAAAAACGTGGGGAGGTCTTTTTAGCCGAAAATAAATCTAAAGAAGGCGTCGTCACACTTCCGAGCGGCTTGCAGTATAAAATTCTCACCACGGGCCCGGGCAAAGGTGCGCATCCCACTCCCCTGGACGTGGTTAAAATGCACTACCGCGGCTCTTTTATCGACGGCAGGGTCTTTGACAGCTCCTATCAAAGGGGCCAGCCTGTCGCCTTCCCCCTTAACCGCGTGATTGCAGGTTGGTCAGAAATTGTTCAAAAGATGCAGGTCGGCGACAAATGGCAGGTCTTCATCCCCTCCTATTTGGCATATGGCGATATGGGTTATGGGCAAGAAATTGGCCCGAACTGCATGCTGATCTTTGAATTAGAGCTCTTGGCAATCAACGAGCAATAATCCAATAATTCTGGGCATGTGAGCACACGTAGTCCTAAACATGTAATGCTGAGTATTTAAAAAAAATTTGAACACGGGCATAATAGTTGGGTTTCTCTATAATGGAGCCCACTTTATGGAATGCAAATGTCCCTCTTGCACATCAACCCTCATCAAGAAAAATGGTCACATTCACAACGATAAGCAGAACTATCGCTGCCTCAAATGTAGTAGGCAGTTCGTTTTGGAGCCTACTTAGAAAATCATCGATGAAAAAAACAAAGAATCTCATCAAACGAGTCTTGTTAGAGAGGATCTTCCTTGAAGGGATATGTAGGGCTTTTGAGGTGAGTATGCCCTGGCTATTAGAATTTATTGCTGAAAAACTGTTCTATAAACTGCCCGAACCCTTAAAAAAAAAGCCCAATGTTATTAGGAAGAGGCAGTGGCGCGGCGCGCTTTTCCCAATAAATGGGGCCGTAATCGTAACAAAGCTGGGCTCCCTTGCGAATGAGTTCTTTTGCATAGAAGACAATATGCAGCATCCCTTGATAATAGATCGATGCAGTTTCTAAATTAGGCTTGTAGCTGTGATTGATATAGCGGGTGAAATTTCCTGATCTTTGCGCATCGATGAGATAGGGCTGACGAATATTCCTTTCCCAATAGCTCATCGTAATATAGTAGTTAAAGCAGTAATAATTGCTCAGGTCTTTAAAAAGATAGGGCCTCCTTAAACTTCCTGTATATTCTCCAACAAATGTAAAAGGCGGGATATCATCATTAGCCCAGACCCCATAGCCGATCGCTGCGTCAACCCAGGCGATGGTGACATCTGGAACTTTTTCCTGTTGCATTTCACGGGAAAAGTACTGCCCGAGCCAAATTTGCTTTTTTGAAAACCTCCCCATTGCATGAGCAGACCGGCAGCGCTTCTCTATAGCGTTTTGAAAATGCCAATGCTTAAAGTGCAATTGCGGAAGATATTCTACGCCCATCAACTCCTTAAATTCCCGATGTGAAACAGAAAGAATTGAAGAGCCGTCTTTTAACAAAATTTTAACGCTCATCCCTAAATATTCAGAGAAATAGATGCAAAAATCAAGCAAAACAGTTAAAAAAAAGAATATATAACACGAGTTTTTTATGCATCCCGTTTTAATAGACGACAACCACTTTCCAGCCTCTTCTTTGATCTATTTGCTCGACCTGATGGGAATTGCCCATGATTATTCTCTAAATAGCCTTGTCAGACAGACTCAGGAAAAGTGGCTACAGCAAAACAAAGAGCGCTGGCAATTCGAACCACGCGAAGAGCATCGCTTTCACTACATTTTTCCTTTTTTGAAGAGCTTGGGCTGCATTGACGCTTTTTACGCCCAGGAGAAGCAGTATGATTACGCTGTTGTGCTAGGAGGATATTACACGCGCATCCAAGCTCGGCTCAACCACCTTATCGAGGAATGGGATCGCGGAGTGCGCTTCCGCTATCTGGTCTTCTTGACTGGCGAACGCTTTTTAGACATCGAAACGGAAATGCCTCAATTTAACCTAAAATCCGATGACAAGACCGAAGCTGCGTTAATGCAACACATCTGGGAAGCGCAGTTTCCCCATCATCCCCTAAAAGATCTCCCGTTTACCCTGGTCGACACTTTGGGGCGCAAAGAAGCTAAGGGCTGGCGTCGCCCCTCGACAAAAGACACGCTACTCAAATGGCTCTCCTTTTCCCCCAAGCCGGGCTCATGCCTGTTCGTTTCTTCACAGCCTTTTATAACCTATCAGCATACGGTCATCCAAACGCATCTCCCCTCCTCCTTTAGCGCCGAAACGGTAGGTTCCTACACAGAAAAACACTTAGCCCTTTCCGTCTATTTGGACAACTTATCGCGCTGGCTCTATCAGGAAAAGCAAAAGGGAAATCTAAAATGAAAAAACTCTATCTCATCCGCCATGGGGAAACCGAGTGGACGCTCAGCGGACAGCACACAGGCACAACCGATATCGCTTTGACCAAAAATGGACAGCAGCAGGCGCAGCTTTTAGCCGATCGATTGCAAGGCCATGACTTTTCCGCTGTTTTCGTCAGCCCTCTGCAGCGCGCTTACAAGACGTGCGAGATCGCAGGGCTATGCGAGAGGGCAGTCGTAGAGCGCGATCTTTCGGAGTGGAACTACGGCCATTACGAAGGAAAAACGTCCAAGCAGATCCACGAAACTCACCCACACTGGAACATCTTTCTCAACGGGGCTCCCGGAGGAGAAAGCGTAAAAGACATCGAAAAGAGATGTGCGAAAATGTGCCATCTCTTCCAAGAGGCCTCAGGCGATGTCGCCGTGTTTTCGCATGGGCATTTCTTGCGCGCACTTGCGCTTTCCTGCATTCAACTGCCAATTGCGGCGGGCAGACATTTTACTCTGTTTCCCGCTGCGGTTTCGATTTTGGCGCAGGAAAAGAATGTGCTTGCCATTTCCTTGTGGAATGATATTTCTCATTTAATGAAAAGGTAGCGTATGTCGATTTCCTGGATTTTTCTTCTACTGGCAGGTTTCTTTGAAATCTGCTTTACCATCTCCCTCAAATTCTCTCAGGGATTTAATCGCCTGATTCCCAGCATCATCACCGTCATCTTCATTGTCTTAAGCTTCTTTTCCGTTTCCCAGGCGATGAAGACCATCCCAATCGGAACTGCTTACG
Organism: Rhabdochlamydiaceae bacterium; assembly: GCA_036493355.1. GTDB lineage: Bacteria > Chlamydiota > Chlamydiia > Chlamydiales > Rhabdochlamydiaceae > JABDFI01. The sequence continues at coordinate 11,107 of DASXPV010000030.1, read as the reverse complement.
CCGTCTGGGCGGGAATCGGCGCTGCGGGAACTGTGGTCTGCGGGATTCTCTTTTTTGGAGATTCCTATCACATCATCCGCTTGATTTCGATTTTTCTCATCATCGCGGGCATTATCGGACTCAAACTCGCCTACTGCGAATAACTTTGTAAGAATTATCTCAATCAGATAAAAGATTATTTTTAATGCGGGGGGAACCATGCATATTGTACGAACATTTGGACATCTCACAGGCGGAACACTGCTCGTCAGCGGAACAAGTATTGGGGTGGGAATGCTAGCTCTCCCGGTTGCAACGGCGGCAGGTGGTTTTATTCCTGCGCTTTTTGTCTATGTTTTGTGCTGGCTGTTTATGCTGTGCACAGGCCTTTTGATTTTGGAGGCATGCGTGTGGATGCCCAAGGAATCCAATCTCATCACTCTCACTTCGCGGCTGCTGGGGAAATGGGGAAAAGTGAGCTGCTGGATTCTCTATCTCTTTCTCTTCCCCTGCCTGATGATCGCCCACATCGCCGGCGGCGGCGATGTCGTTAATCAATTGGCCCAAGGGAGTATCCCCCAATGGCTCAGCGCCTTGCTCTACGTCATTATTTTTGCTCCAATTGTCTATTGCGGCGCGCTTTGGGTCGACCGCCTCAATTTGATTCTCATGCTGGGCGTTTTGATCACCTACCTCTTTTTTGTCGTCTCCTCCTTTTCCCACATCACCCCCTCCTATCTCACGCGCATGGAATGGGGCAAGATCTGGTGGGCGCTGCCCGTCGTCTTTACAGCATTCGGCTTCCAAAGCCTGGTCCCAACGCTCTATAATTATATGAATCGCAACATCGCCAAGGTGCGCCTGGCCATCATATTGGGAACGTTGATCCCCTTCGTCATTTACATCATCTGGGAATTCTTGATTTTAGGGATCGTCCCTTTAGAGGGACCTGGGGGTTTAAACCAAGCGCTCAAACTCGGCGTCACAGCCGTCAACCCCTTGGGAGCATATCTACATAATCACACCATTCTTACGTTTGGACAAGCTTTTTCCTTTTTTGCGATGACCACTTCCTTTTTAGGCATCTCTTTGGCCTTTGTAGACTTTCTCGCCGATGGCCTAAAGCTGCGCAAAAAACCCTCCCATAAATTCTGGTTGTGCCTGTTTATCTTCGGCCTTCCGCTTCTCATCACCTGGATCAATCCCCACCTTTTTATCACAACCCTTTCGCTCGCAGGGGGCTTTGGTGTTGCCCTACTCTTGGGCGCCATTCCCATACTCATGGTATGGGCGGGACGCTATTTTGAAGGACACTCCCTTCTCCACCAGCAATTGCCCGGGGGGAAACTCACCCTTTCTCTTTTGACCGCCTTTGTAGTTATGGAATTAATTTTCACTTTTTAAAAATTATTTGTTAAATAAATACGAAATATCTTATTTACATTTTTTATGCGGATAAAAAGTGGAAATAGCATGTTAATGAAGAAAAAAGAAAAAAACAAACGTAATGAATTTAGTTTTGTTGAACATTTTGATATTATAAAAAAAGAAATTTCGTTACTGTTTCGAAAGAACAGTCTCGCAAAAGACGTAAAGTACCTCAGAAAGATGGCCATTAATATCAAGCAGCTGCATCACGATGCGAAGAACGCACAGAGCTGCGCTCATCTCAAAGTGCATGCCAAAGCCGTCGAAGGCATTCTTTCCAAGCCTATAGAAGCGCTCGGGTTGGGAAAAATGGCGCTGACGCAAGCGGCGGATTCGTTTAGCGAACAGCATCCCGGGGAATCGGACTTAAGCCAGCTCCTCTCTAATAAAGCAGCTGTCAAGCTACTGCGAGCCTGTTTAAAACTTAAGGCACAGACATAACAAGCTTGCCCTTTACCCTCCCCTCTTCGAGGAGCTGATGCGCCTGCTTTACCGTCTCAATGCAAAAATCGCCCACAAGCCTCGTTTCCGGAGGTGGCAAATGGTTTTGATCAACAAGCTGTGCAAGCTGGAAAAGCTGCTGGGAATAGATCGTCCAGCGCTCTTTTGAGTGCATAAAAGCTTCTGAACCCACAAAGGTGAAATTCACGGTGAGATTCTTCACAATCGGCATGGAGCCTCGGACCCAAGAAGGCAGTGTAAACACAGGGTCTTCGGGAACAATGGTCGTAAAGCGGCCCGAATGCTGAGTGAGCTGCATACACAGCGCCTTTCTATCCCCTCCGACAAAGTCGCAGCTAAAAGTAAAGAGATGCCCCTCATTGCCCTCTAAGATCTTCTCCACAAGCCGCTCATGGGAGCATCCCTCGTAGAGAGTAATGTGTTTGGACTTCAATCCCAGTTTCTCTACCAAATAGCCCTTGCTCTCTTCGTTTTTGGCAATGGTGAAAATAGAAGAGGCCCCTGCGTATTTCGCTAAGGGGACTGCACTGGATCCCACCCCCCCTCCAGCGCCTGCGATAAACAGTGTATCGCCTTTGACTAGCATGCGCGAGGAAATAAGAGCTCGGTAAGCTGTCAAAGAAGCTAAAGGAAACGCTGCCGCTTGAGCAAGGGAAAAGCTCTTTGGTTTTTTTACGACAAAGGTGCTGGGGACGCAGACCAGTTCGGCATAAGTTCCGTTGGACGCCTGCCCAAAGACAAACGCCATGACTTCTTCCCCAAGGGAAAACCCCTGCACGTGGGAGCCTATTTGATCGATAACCCCACTGCAATCCGCTCCTAAAACAAGAGGTAGACTGCCTGCATAATCGCCGCGCCGTATCTTGTAATCCACGGGATTGAATGCCGCATGGGAAACGCGGATGCGCACCTCGCCCGCTTTGGCCTGAGGGTCGGGCATTTCACCTTTTCTTAATTGCTCAACCGAACCAAAATTTTCGAGAATGATAGCCTGCATAATCCCCCAAAATCAAACCTCTGTTACACAGACGCTGATCACGGCTGCGTAACAGGAGTTGCCTACGTTAATCTTTCTTCTAAAAGGAGTCAAGGCCGCAGGCTCGCAAGAGGCGGTTTTTAAGGGCGCGGTCTTGCAGGAGCGCCTCATCGCAAAGAATGAGAATACAGCTGTACTGCTGCGCATCCGCTAGCCGCAGCAAACTGTAGAGCTCCTTGATCGTTAGAGGAAAGTGCATGCCGCGCGGGGTGGAAAAAGTCTCAAAGCGCGTTAAAACAAGCGGCTTTTCTTCTATTTGCGCCGCGGAGCGCAGCGCCTTTGCAGAAGAAAACAGGCGCAGGGGCGTGCGCGGAGAATAATGCCGATATTTCATCCCCGGAGACAAGGGATGGGCGTTTTCAGCATGCTCGCAAACGCAAACTGCACAGCCCAAAACAGTCTCGATTTGTTCTTGAGTGATGACGCCCGGCCTGAGCAAAAGCGGAGGCGTGTGCAACAGGCTGAGAACCGTAGATTCAATGCCGATCTCTGTCTTCCCGCCATCTATCGCGGCGGCAATTTTATCTGCAAAATCTTCCTCGACGTGATCACAGCTGGTGGCGCTGGGCTTCCCTGAGAGATTTGCAGAAGGGGCGACAAGCGGCTCGCCTACCGCGGCGATCAAGCTGCGCGCAATAGGATTTTTGGGCATGCGCACTGCCAAAGAATCCCTGCCTGCGGACGCGACCAAAGGCACATGGGGATGCTTTTTGAGGACTAGGGTTAAGGGTCCGGGAAAAAAGGCGTTGGCCAGCAAAAAAAAAGCTGGAGGGATGTCTATCGCGATGCGCTCTAACTGCGCAAGATCGGAAATATGCGCGATCAAAGGATTGTCGGCAGGCCTTTTCTTGAGCGAGAAAATCTCCGCGATAGCAGAAGGATTAAAAATAGGGGCGCCCAAACCGTAAACGGTCTCCGTCGGAAACGCAATGACCTGCCCTTTACGCAAAAATTCGGCTGCTCGGGCGATATCTGTAGGGCTTAGCCGCAGCATAATCAATGGCCCAATATCCAAAAGAAACAAAAAGAGAAAAGCACTTTTACGCCGATCGCAATAAGCACGCGGTTAAAATGGCGATCCAGCCACCCTTTTATCTGCGTTTTCCAGCGATACATAAGCTCGGCCAAGAAAAAGAAGCGCACAGCCCTGGAAAGTGCGATATAAAAGAGATACGTTCCGATGGAGAGCTGGCAAAAGCCCGCGGAGAGCGTCACGGCTTTGAAAGGAATGGGTAAGAGCCCTCCGATAAACACCGCGGCATTTTCATGCTGGCGATAATGCTCGACAAAGCGATGAAAGAAATCCGCCGAAATCAAATGCTTTACGACGAAGGGGCCAATGGTATCCCACAATAAATATCCAATCGCATACCCTATGCTCGCCACTACCAGAGAAGAAAGCGTGGCGATGGCCGCATACGCAAATCTGCGCTCGGGATTTTGCAGGCAAAAAAGCATTAAAACCGCATCGAAAGGAAGAAAAAGAAAGAGTTCGCCCAGAAAAATAAAGCCCAGCCACAGAGGCGCTAAAGGCAAGTCGGCTTTAGATGCAGCCCAACTATAAGCGCGCTTTGCGATTTTCATACTCTTTCTCCCTCGTGGAAGCAAAACAGTATACCAGCTTGAAATAGCAAAGTCAACTCATCCAACCGCTTTCGGTATTAATGACTTACAATTAACTAGCACGCAAATGGACAATCCTTGTATACTCTTTTTTTGGTAAACAAAGAGGTGTCTATAATGAAAGTCACGGCTACAATTGTCTTTGCGTATTCAGTACTCATTCTATTAGGAGGATTGATTGGCCATTTAAAAGCCGGTAGCAGCGCTTCTCTCATTTCAGGCCTCTGCTTTGGCGTAGCCCTTTCACTATGCGCATATGCCATTGCCAAAGGAAAAATTCTAGCGCAATATCTCGCTTTAATCCTGACCTTTATCCTGGATGGCTTTTTTACTTTTAGATTTGCGAAAACGCTGCATTTTGTTCCCGCGGGAATGATGAGCCTCTTAAGTCTTGCCGTCATTATCGTCATCGCATTAAAGATCCGCCGCAGCGTAAGAGACGTCTCTTAAAAGACGTCCTCTGAATTATAATAGCGCTTTCATTTTTTTCTCATTTTAATTTCAGAAGTATTGACTTTATTTTTTGTTTATTATAATTAAACATATTAACGTCCAATTAATGGAGTTGTATGTTGTTTACGATTTTACTAATTATCCTTATTTTGTTACTTATCGGGGCTTTTCCAAGATGGCCTTATAGCATGAATTGGGGATATTATCCTTTTGGGGGTATATTATTTATATTGCTAATTGTCATTTTGTTTATTATTTTAAGTAGATTAACTTAGGTGAAAAAATGAAAAAAAGAAGATTTTAAGAACAAATGGAATCAAATTAAAGATTCTATTAGAAAAAAATGGAACAAATTAACAGATCAAGATCTGAATCACATTAACGGCCAACGGGAACAGCTTATCTCAAAATTACAAGAGAGATATCATTGGGACCGAAGTCGCGCTGAAGAAGAAGTAGATAATTTCGATAACCGAGCAAAAGAACAATCTCAACACGAAAAAAATCGCACTCCCTCTTCACGTTATGAAGGCGAACGAGAAGAAAAGACGACAGAATACGATAGAGACTACTTTAAAAATGCAGAAGAGCAAAAGAGAGAACGAGACGAAGAAGAAGGCGATGAAGATCAGAAACGCCGACGCAAAATTTGAATGCGATGAGACGTCTCTAAAGGGGACAGCATAATAGGAGTTAATCAGTTCGTAGGTAGTGCCTCAATCGACATGTCGGAAACAAGTCCTTACGGCTAGTTTCCGACATGTCGATTGAGGCACTACCTACGAACTGATTATAAGATAAAAAGACTCAAAAAGCAGGCCGTCCAAATTCAAAGAACGTCTCTTACAGCGTCTCTTTTATTCAAGGGTAGCGGCATAGCGCTCTTCGATGGCCTCCCACTTGATATTGTCAAAAAAGGCGCTGATGTACTTGCCTCTGTCCAGGCCGTATTGCGTAATGTAGGCATGCTCGAAGACGTCCATGACCAAAAGGGGCGTCCCGCCAGCTAGATGACCCAGATCGTGTTCATTAATCCAGGTATTGAGCAAGCGCCCGTTTTGCGGATCGCGATAGAGAATCACCCAGCCGATCCCCCGCATCATTCCGCATGCGGCGAAATTCTTTTTCCACGCTTCAAAAGAGCCAAAGTCCTTCGCGATGCGCTGAAAGAGATCGCTCGATTTATCTAACGGCTCTTCCCCGCCTAGATTGTCAAAATAGAGCTCGTGCAAGCGCATCCCATTAAATTCCCAGGCAAAGCGGCGCTTTAGCGCGGCATAATCGTAGGTCTGGTCTTTGTCCTGCTGCTCCAGCTCGCGCATTCTGCTGAGTAAGAGATTGGTGTTTTTCACATAGCCTTGATAGAGTTGGAAGTGCATTTTGAGCAGGGTGTCGTTAAAGCCCGACATTCCAAAGAGATAAGAGTACTCTTTGGGCTGATATTCAAAAGGAGTTTGCCTCACTTTGCTGACAGGGGCAACCGTTTCTGCTGCTGCAAAAGGCAGTGCGAGAAGAAAAAAGGAGAAAAAAACAGCCGAAAAAGAGGGACAGCGCTTCATAAATACTCCAAGCCAAAATATCTGGGAAGCGGAGTATATATTTTTTTTGCTATTCAAACAAAGAAGAAAAACAGCAATCCTGAGTTGCGTACGCAATTTCGCCGCCTGCCGCGCAAAATCCCTGCAGCTTTCTTTTTCCCTGTGGGCTTAATCCCTCAGAGATCGCGATGAGCTTATCCAGTCCATCCCACTCTTCTGTGAGCTTGTCTTCAAAGATTATGCGGAAAGGGATGTGCTCCGCGGTAAGCGTTTGCATGCAAAGGTCGAGGGTAGAAAGAATCTCCTGTGTGCAATAGGCATCGGAGGGAAAACAGATGGCCAATGGCGGGGCATCAGTCGCTAAGCTCAAACAGAGGTGTTGGAAGCGGACTGGAGAAAACAACTGCGTGAGAAAAGCGGCAGACTCCCCTCCCCTTGCGTCAAAGAAGGCAAAGGGAATCAATCCATCAGGGAGAAAACTGACCAAGCGGTGCAAATATTCCGCTAAAAGATCCGCATAAAAGAGGCGCACATAGCGTCCCCACTCCTCTATAGGCCTAGGTAAAAGCTCGGCAGCCTCTTTCGATACGGCCGCTAGCTCTTCCAAGCGATCGCGCAGCGTCTCTTCCCATCCATAACCCTCGAACAAAGAGGAAAAGTGCACATCGCCGCAAAAGAGGCAAAGGCCGAATGTCTGTGCAGAAAAAGTGCTGATAAGCCGCACGCATTCTTCAAGGGCGCGGACGTGCGCAAAAAAGGTCGCGGAATCCCGAGGTTTGAGTCCCGATGAGGAAAAGCAAAAATCGATCTCCCACAATATGTCTTTGCCGCTTTCCACCGCGCTCTGGGCAAGCACCCTTTCGCAAGACCACTCCAAATCCTCTTTTAAAGAACCACAAAGGCCAATCGCGGCAATATTGCCCTGTATTTTTGGCACAAACGCTTTTCCTTCGCGATAAAACCCTCTATGTTCCGCAGAATATTTAAAAGTCATAAGGAGAACTGCAGATAGTGAATGGTCTTTCCCAATTTGCGCCACAGCGCGTCGAAAAAGGAGGTGCCGTAATCTAACCACTCGGTGACAAAATAGGGCGCTTGGAAAACAGGCTGCCAGGTGCAATGCTCGCACAGAGTTTGCACTATGCGTGAGGCGTATTCGACGTGATCTGTCACAACGATCAATTGCGCCTTGGTTTGAGAAGAGCGCGCCATTTCCGTTAAGAAGCCGGAGTGAAATAGCCTATGCTTGGCATGCCTGAGCTTGGGCCACGGATCGGGGAAATTAATGTAGATCGCTTCAAAACTCCCATCGGAAACGTAATGCTTGGTAAAGGTAAATGCCTCGCCGCATACGATAAAAAGATTGCTTACCCCTTGATTCTTCATCTTTGACCAGATCTTTCGCACGCGGTGGAATTTTTTTTCCACGGCAACCCAATTCGACTCGGGATGAGCCAGGGCCTTTTCGATGATCCAATCCCCATTGCCCGCGCAGTACTCGATACGCACCGCAGCCCGCCTTCCAAATACCCGCTCGTCCTCCCAAGAGGGAAAAAACATTTTATCATGGCGATCGTAAAAGTTGGGGACGAAAAAAACTTTATCGCCCATCCAAGGCAACCGATCATCCCATTTAAAGGGAAATTTCAAATCTTTGGGACTCATTAGCGTGTATTATAAATGGGGCGGACTAAAAAGAAAACCCCCTCCTGCATAGCGGGAGAGGGTTTATAAAGGGAATGCTTATTTTTTAATGTGTTTGTTGAGAAGGCCAGCCATTTTCAACATATCTACCGGCTTTCTGCTGCCAAAAACCGCCGCGAGTTTCGCGTCGGGGACGATCATACGTCTATTTCGCGCATCCTGGCATTTATGTGATTTAATATAAACCCAGAGTTTTTTAACGATGAGCGGTCGTGTCAAGCTCTTAGCACCTACTACTGCTTGCAGCTCAGAGGAGACGTGATAGGTCATCGTGGTCAACCCCGATTTCCTTTTTCCCCCTGATTTTCTCTTAGCCCCTGTTTTTCTTTTTGCGGAGGCTTTTTTTCTTTTTGCTGTTTTCTTTTTAGCCATAAATTTGTTTTCCTCGTTCTTTCAGGTTTTTGGGATTTGCCATTCCCATATTTCAACCCTTCTAATTGTGATAAAAAAAAATTGAATCAATTAATGCAAGGATATTTTTTAATTTTTCTGATTCTCTTGATCAATACTCGACTCTCTTGGTAATCTAAAAATTAAACTTATTACGCAACTTTGGAGTAAAAGCCGATGAAATCCATACACCTTCTCACATTGTGCCTAGTTCCCTTTCTATCGACCTACGCGGAATCCCCGATCGAGGAAAACTCTCCCGCTGAACTCATCGCTGAAGACGATCTCTTCCTCGACGAAGAAGTCTGCCTTTTGGATGATGAAACAGCGCCCGAAGTTTTTCTTCCCGCTTTAGATGAGCTGGACGACGAGCTCCTGGTAGAAATTACAAACCCCGCCCTCGACGCAATGGCTCAGCAGCCCATTGTCTTTGCTCCGCCTCCCGAGCGCAAAACACCCAAAATGCCATTTATCGAAGAGCCCGCACCTTCTCTTGCTGTGGAAAAGCCCACCGCTAAAATCAAGGACGAGCCTCCTGCGATTCTCAATGTAGAGAGCAGCACTAGCGATATGAACGAAAACCTTGACGTCGAGCTGGATTTAAAACGCGCTTTCACAGGATCGCCCATCATTTATACTTTACTAGGGGGCATGTCCATGTTTTCTCTCTTCATTTGGCTCTATAGCTTGCTGGCGCTAAAGAGAACAGCCCAAGTCCCTCACCAAATGCTTACGCATCTGCAAAACAGCCTAAACGGCAACCATTTCGACGAGGCTTTATCGCTTTGTGTTTCTCAAGACACGCTGCTTTGCAAAATGGTCGCCTCCGGAATCCAGGCGCGCAAATATGGCCCCAGTGCCATGATCGAGTCGATGAAAGCGGAAGGCAAACGCTCTTCAATAGGCTTTTGGCAAAAAATCGGGCTTCTCAACGACGTCGCCATTGTCGCCCCTATGCTGGGCCTTCTCGGAACGGTCTTGGGGATGTTCTACGCTTTTTACGATGTCAATCGCTCCATTGAAAGCATTACTTCGCTATTCGATGGGTTGGGCATCTCCGTGGGAACAACGGTAGCAGGCCTCGTCGTGGCCATCCTTGCGCTGATCTTGCATTCGACTGCCAAATACCGCTTAGTCCGCGTGCTCGCTCAAATAGAAAGCGATGCCCATAGCGTAGCTTCCCTGATCGATAGCCACGCGACACTCTATAGCAGCAAGTCCCAGTGAGAGCCTTATGAGCATTATCCCAGAAGAAGAATTTAAAAGATTTGGCAGCGTCAATCTCGCCCCCATGGTCGATTTTCTATTTCTTGTCGTCGCCGTTTTTGCCACGTTGGCCGTGACGCGCTCCGCGCTTTTCGACAACGACGTCGAACTTGTCAAAGTGCGCTCCCAAAAAACAGGCGGGGACTCGCTTGCCCAAAACCAGCAGTACATCATTAACCTGAGCATCGATGAACAGGGCCGCTATAAGTGGATCACGGAATTTAACGAGTACTGGATAGATGGCGTCTTAGGCATTCGGCAAGAACTCGAACGCCAGGTCTCTCTCGGTCTTCTTCCTAAAGAAAAAGAAAGGACAAAAGTCCTAGTCCACATCGATAAGCATTCCCAGTGGGACCCCATTGCCCAGCTTATCTTCGCTGTTAGAGAAACGGGATTCGATATCCACCCCGTTTACGATTACGACGAATGCACTACAAAAATTTAGAAAAAATATATAATTTTCTTTAATTCTTATGTTAATTTAATCAATATTTGTTTTTTGTTTAAAATAAATGTAACTATTCAGGTCCCGCCTGTGGCGCGACCTGAGTATAAAATGAGTTCCTATGAATTTGGCACTGTTAGGAGTCGAGGACTCCCTCTTAACGCATCGGTTAGCGCATCCCACACGCTCCAGCCCTGCTTTTTAGCTGTCGATATGTAGCTTCGTATTCGACAAAAGATAGCTCCTCCGGCAAAAAAACGGAAGCATCCCAAGATTTTCTGTCTCACCTTGACCATGCGCACATCTTGTTCTGCCTAATTATTCGTGAATGGAACATTGGGATCAATGCTATTTTGTAAATTAATCTATTTAAAATCGTTATTGTTTTCTTTTAAATTGACATTAAAAATGAAAATATTTTAAAATTTGTTTAATAACACTTTGAAATTTGGATAAAAATGAGTTTGTCCGTTAATAACGACTCAATTTCTTTCGCTCCTATATCATATATAGAACCCAACCCCATTATCATAGCCCCTAAAAACAGCCAGGATATAAGAGCCACGCCACCGTCAAGTAGGGCAAAAGCAGAAGCTCCTTCGTTCGTTCGAACGACCATAGACAAAGCCGAGGAAATTTTTTCGGCTACTACATTCCCAGATTTTTTCTCAGAAGAGTCCTCTTCTTCTAGTTTAGGTGAAAAATTTACTTTTTCCGCGTCGACTCCTTTTAAGTATGTTGACGATGCAGGAAATCTTGTTTATCTAGAAGATGAAGAGGATC